>JAEUJH010000353.1 GCA_016794825.1 Gemmatimonadota bacterium | reverse complement strand
CCGACCGCCGGAACGAACCGCGGGCGACATCGCCCGCGAGTTGCGGGAGCAGTTTACCCGGCGGCTCTACGAGATCACCGGCGCCCAGGCCCAGCCCGATCCGGTGCTCGGCGCGCTGTTCCACTCGCTGGCGGTCCAGATTGATCGGGTCTACCAGGAGGCCGATCAGGTCTTCTTTGCCGCGGCCCTCGATGACCTGATCCGGGGCCTCGGGATGCCGGCCCGGCTGGCGCGCCCCGCGCAGGCGGTGGTCCAGTTCACCCAGATCCAGGGGCGCGAGGCCGTCTCGCCGGAAGTCGAGTTGATCGGCTACCAGGTCAGCGGCGAGCAGATCGTCTTTGCCCCGGACGCCACGGTCGACATCGCGCCGATCGAGCTGGTGTTTGCCGCCATCGCCGAGGGCGGACGGCTCACCACGCTGCCCGGGGCGCGGCTCCCGTGGGCCAACGTGCCGCTCCTGCCCGGTACCTCGACCCCGACCGACGTGGCCGCCAACGCGCCCGTCATCTTCCTGGCGTTCGACACCGACCCGGGCCACCTGAGCCGGATCGGGATCTTCGTCGAGACCACGGGGCCGGCCGCGGGCATCGCCACCACGCTGGCGCGGAGCCCGTGGCAGCTCCTCGATGCCGGCGGCCGGGTGACCGAGCGGGGCGTGATGCGCTCGACCCTGACCCGGGGCGGGATGCGTCGGCTCCGGTTCTTTACCGACTCCGCCGGTGCCGCGGATGCCGCCGCCGAGGTGTCGCGGGTGCTGCCGCTGGTGGGCGGGGTGTACGGCGGGTCGCTCTGGGTCATGCCGGATCTGCCGCCGGATCGGCGCTGGAAGTCGCATCCACCGCCGGCCATTGCGCAGGCGGTGCCGAAGCTGATGCCGCCGGGGCAGGAGCGGGCGCTCGACCGGCAGCTGGCCTGGCTCCAGATCCCGCTCCCGGCCGGAACCCGCGGGGCGGGGGGCCAGATCGCGCGGTTCGCGGTCAACTGCGTCACCGCGTCGAACATCGAGGTCTGGAGCGAGCAGATCGACTTCGACCGGATGGGCTCGGTGGTGAGCCATCGGCCGCTTGGCAGCACCGATCGGCACGTGATGGGCGTGCTGAGCGTGGTCGGCGAAACTGGCGCGCCGTACCTCGAGGTCTCCGATCTCGAGGCGCCGGCGGGGTCCGGTCGGTTCCGCTACCGCGGCAACGCCCGCTTCGAGTTCGTGCCCGCGCGTCAGGCCAGCGGCCGGTTCGATTCCTACGCCATGCTCCGCCTCCTCTATTGCGACGGCGACGCCGGCAACGGCATCGGCGTGGGCGAGGTCAAGCAGATCCGGACCGAGCTGGCCAAGAATCCGATCCTCCGGGTGGCCAACCTGACGCCGTCGAAGGGCGGGGCGGCGCCGCCCGCGTACTCCGACGCCCGCGACCGCTTTGCCGAGCTGCTCCGGACCCGGGAACGGGTCGTGACCGCGGCCGACATCGAGATCGCGGCCCGGGCCACCGAGCCCCGGATCGGGCGGGTCGACGTCGAGTCGGCGTCCGAAATCACCGACGCGGGCCTCGGTCTGGTCACCCGCGTCACCGCCGTGGTCTCGCCCGACGAGTTTGCCGATCCCGAGGCCGAACTCGAACGGCTCCGGACCGAACTCGAGACCTATCTCGGCGAGCGGTGCATGATTGGTCAGCGGATCATCGTGGCCATCCGGCAGGAGCGGACCGCCCGATGACCGCCACGATGCCCGATCTCTGCTCGCCCCGGCGCGGGGTCCGGCAGACCATCGACGCGGCCATTCCGTCGCTCCTCCGGCTGGGCGTCGAGATGGACCGGATCAGCTTCGACAGCGCCGGGCCGGGGTGGATCCGGGGCACCATCGTCGGGCAGAAGCCGGCGGCGGGCACCCCGCTCACGCCCGAGAGCCGGGTGGTGCTGCTGGTGGCGGGGGTCGGGTCGATCGAGTCGCTCCCGTTTCCGATGCGCGACACGGCCGACGGCGAGTTCCGGATCGACGAACTCTTCGGCCTGTTCGACAACCATTTCCTCCGGCTCTCGCACCACCTCCGGGCCGCCGGCGGGATGCTCGACCTCCACCCCGACGACCCCGAGGGGGCCGCCCGGTGGATCGTGGAGATCTTTCGACTATCCTCCGATCCGTGGCCCCGGGAGCGGTGGTACGACGTGGCCCGGCTGTTGCCGGCCCTCCATCGGATCGCGGGACGGCCCGACGGGCCGGCGCTGGCGCTCCGGGCGGTGTTCCGGATTCCGGCCTCGCCGATCCGGCTGGTGTCGGGCATCGCGCCGGTCCCGCCCGCGCGGCGGACCCGGCTCGGCATCATGAACGGCCGGTTGGGCGTCGACGCCCTGATCGGCGACGGGGTCACCGCCCACACGGCGGTCGAGATCGACATCGGGCCCGTGGACCTGGCCACCTGGCGCCGGCTCCAGCGGCCGGGCGAGCGGGCCCAGCGGCAGGCCCTCTATCGGCTGGTGCTGCCGGCCCACCTCCGGTCCGAGGTCCGCGAGCATTGGCTGGTCGGCGACCGGTCGGAGCCCACCGTGCTGGGCGATCGGAGCCGGGAATTCGCGTTAGGCGTGAACAGCTACTTGGGTTCGGCCCGAGGGTGAGGAGTTCCGGGTGATGGCACAGGATCAATCGTTCCGCTCGGTCAACTGGACCACCGGCATGCTCCTTACCCCGGAGCATTTCCTCCGCCAGGACCGGTACATCGAGGAGCAGGTGGCGTGGCTGGTCCGCTACTGCATCCCGGTGAGCGGCCTGGTGGGCGGCGGGGTCCGGCTCGATCAGGTCGAGCAGGGACTGGCCAAGTTCGACCCCAAGGTCGAACTCATGAACGACGGCGACCGGCTCCGGATCACGGTGCTCCGGGCCCGCGGCATCACGCCGAGCGGCGAACTGGTGGAGGTCGACGAGTCGCGCCCGGTGCAGGCCGAGGTGGCCCGCGGCGATCTGGCGGGGGTCAGCGATCTGCTGGTCTACCTGGTCCGCCGCCCCGAAAAGGAGGCCGACCCCGACTCGATCGGCGCCGATCCGGCCAATCCGAACCAGGCCGGCCTGAGCCGGATCAAGTACGAGGTCCGGCTCGGCATCACCGCCGATCTGATGCCGATGTCGATCGCGGTGGGCAAGGTCCGCCGGGCTTCGGAGTCATTGGGCTTCGAACTCGACGGGCAGTACATCCCGCCCTGCGCCTCGCTGATGGCGCACAGTTCGCTCCATCAGGCCGCCATCCGACTCCAGCAGGACATCCGGCTCCTGGTCAACGAGTTCCAGTTGATCCACGAGAAGGCCGGTCACTTTGCCGAGCGGACCGCCGCCCGCGGCATCGACATCCGGAGCGATCTCGACATCCGGGCGTTCGTCGAGCGGGCCGTGCTGGCGCTCGAAACCGCCGCCTACGAAACCGCCGACCTGACCGTGGCCCCGGTCCGGTTCTTCCAGCAGATCGATCGGGCCAGCCGGCTGATTGCCCTGGCGCTGTCGCTCTCCGCCTCGAGCCGCCAGTTCTTCAAGGACCTCGGCCAGGTCGACGCCGCCTACACCGAGCTGCTCGACGCCGAGCAGGGGATGCTGGCCACTCAGCGGGACCTCGATCGACGGGAGGAACTGCGGCCGCTGGTGGCGCGGGCCACCGACACGATGCTCCGGCTCCGGCGGCTGGTCGAGGCGCTGGCCGGCAAGTACGTCGACTATCGGCAGAACCGGGCCATCGAGTCGATCCGGTTCATGCTCGATCGCGACGGCGAGCATTTCTACGAGGCCGTCACCGCGCCGAGCCATCCCCAGCGCGACGGCGACCTGCTGACCTTCGTCTTTACCCAGCTCGATCTGGCCGGCCGGCACGAGTACCGGGTGGTGCTGACCGGCGACCCGCGGGCCAACGCCCAGTGGGCCATCGGCCAGGAGCTGAGCGTCACGGTGCGGGTCAACGCCGCCGGCGGGCCGCGGCCGCCGATGACCCGCGGCGCCATGTGCGAGGTCGAGGGCCAGCGGAACTTTGCCATCAACTTCGACACCCCGCAGGATGTGGCCACCATTGCCGGCCTGACGGTGACGGTGCAGCCCGGCCACGGGATCCGGGGCGCGGTCCTGTTCCGGCGCCGCCACGGGATGGTGAGTCCGGGCGCGAGCGGCGCGATGCCGTTGGCCGGCCCGCCGCCGATGACGCCGGCGCCCGCGCCGCCGCCCCAGACGCCGATCCACACCCCGACCCCGACGTCGCCCCCGGGCCCGCCCAAGATCACGCTGAAGCGACCCGGCAAGCCCTGACCAGGAGGGGCGGCCTCGGGCCGCCCGGACGAGCCTCATGGATCTGAACCGACTGTCGATGGACCTCTCCGCCGCGCTCGAGGAGTCGCGGCGGCTCGCCGCCAAGGCGGGACTGGCGTACATCCAGGGGAACCATCTCCTGATTGCCCTCCTCGAACCGAAGGGCTCGCTCGGGCGGACCGCGGCCAAGGTCGGGCTCGACGCCGCGGCGGCTCTCAAGCGGATCGAGGAACTGCCGCCCGGCGCCGACTCGGTCAAGGCCGAGCCCGGCCGCCAGCCGGTGGCCGGCCGCACGCTGCGCGATCTCCTCGATCGGGCCACGGCCGTGGCCGACAAGCGCGGCAGCCACACCATCGGCCCCCTCGAAGTGATTCTCGGCGCCCTCGGCTCCGATCAGGCCCACCTGGGCCCGGCCCTCCGCGACGCGGGGTGGACCGAGGACAAGGTGACGGCCGCGCTCAAGTCGCCCGAGGTGATGCAGCCGGCGGAGGAGAAGTCGGCGGTGGCGGAGGGCAACGTCCTCGCCAAGTTCACCCGCGACCTGACCCAGGTGGCGCGCGACGGCAAGCTGATGCCCGTCATCGGCCGCGACGCCGAAACCCGGGCCGTGATCCAGACCCTGCTCCGGCGGACCAAGAACAACCCCGTCCTGGTCGGCGATCCCGGCACCGGCAAGACCGCGGTGGTCGAGGGCCTGGCCCTCCGGATCGTGGCGGGCGACGTGCCCGAATCGCTCAAGAAGTGCCGGCTCCTGGCCCTCGACCTGACCGGCCTGGTGGCCGGCGCCAAGTACCGGGGCGAATTCGAGGAACGGATCAAGGCCGTGGCCGACGAGGTCAGCGCGCTCGACGACGTGATCCTCTTCCTCGACGAGATCCACACCCTGGTCGGCGCCGGCGGCAACGCGGGCGGCATGGACGCGGCCAACATCCTCAAGCCGGCGCTGGCCCGGGGCGAACTCCGCTGCGTCGGCGCCACCACGTTCGACGAGTATCGGGAGTCGATCGAGAAGGATGGGGCGCTGGCCCGGCGGTTCGAGCGGATCGTCTGCGACGAACCGGACGACGAGATGACCCTGGCCATGCTCCGGGGCGCCAAGGGCCGGTACGAGGCCCATCACGGCGTGGCCATCACCGAGGAAGCGCTCCAGGCCACCGTCAAGATGGCCCGCCGCCACCTCCGCGACCGGTTCTTCCCCGACAAGGCCTTCGACGTCCTCGACGAATCGGCCGCCCGGCTCCGGATGCAGCGGGAAGCCAAGCCTAACGTCGTCGACGAGAAGGAACGGGCCCTGATGCGGCTCCGGACCCGGCTCGAGGGCATCAAGGCCAGCGGCGAGGGCGACCTCGCTCCGGTCGAAAAGCAGGTCAAGGCCGCGGAGGCCGAGCTGGCCGAGGTGATGGCCCGGTGGACCGAGGAAAAGACCGTGGCCGACGGCCTCGTGTCCACCCGGAAGGCCATCGCCGAGAAGAAGGCCGAGCTGGAGGCCGCGGAATCCCGCGGCGATGTCGCCAAGGCGGCCGAAGTCCGCTACGGGTCCCTCAAGTTCCTGGGCGAGCAGGAAGCCGATCTGGTCAAGCGCCAGGAGGCGATCACCAAGAAGGGTGTCATGGTGCCGCAGGAAGTTCGCGCCACCGACATCGCCGACGTGGTGGCCCGCCGGGCCGGGATCCCGATTTCCCGGATGATGGAGAGCGAGCGGGAACGGCTCCTCAAGCTCGAGGAACGGCTCGGCACCCGGGTCATCGGGCAGCCCGAACCGATCGAGGCCCTGGCCGAGGCGGCCCGGCGGATGCGGACCGACCTCCGCAAGAAGCGGAAGCCGGCGTCGTTCCTGTTCGTCGGCCCGACCGGCGTGGGCAAGACCGAACTCGCCAAGGGCCTGGCCGAGGCGCTGTTCGACGACGAGAGCGCCCTGATCCGGATCGACATGGCCGAGTACAAGGATGCCGGCGCCATTTCCGGTCTGATCGGATCGCGACCCGGGCTGGTCGGGTCCGATCAGGGCGGGTTCCTCACCGAACAGGTGCGCCGGTCGCCCTACTCGGTCGTCCTCTTCGATGAAATCGAAAAGGCTCACGCCGAGGTGATGGATCTGATGCTCGGCCTGCTCGACGAGGGTCGCCTGACCGACGCCAAGGGTCGGCTCTGCGACTTCACCAACACGATCGTGCTCCTGACGTCCAACCTCGGCGTCAAGGAAGCGAACGCCGTGGCCAAGACGTCGGAGGAGCGGCGCGACATCATCATGAAGGTGGTCCAGGCCACCCTCCGGCCGGAGCTGTTCAACCGGTTGAGCGGCGTCATTCCCTTCAATTCGCTCGAGATCGATACTCTCGAGACGATCGTCGGGATGCACCTCAAGAGCCTGGGCGGGCGGCTCCGCGACGAGTACAAGGCCACCCTGACCGTCGATCCCGACGCGGTCTCGCTCCTGGCCCGGCTCTCCTACGACCCGGCCTACGGCGCGCGTCCGGTGGAACGGACCATCGACCGCCATCTCCTGAGCCCCCTGTCGCGCCTCATCATCGGTGGCGACGTCGGCCCGGGGTCCGTGGTCCGGGTGGTCAAGGACGGCGAGGAAGTGGTGCTGCTGGCCGGCACCCAGGCGGAGGTCGACGAGGAAGCGCTCAAGGTCCAGGCGGAGGCCGCGGAGCGGGCCAAGGCGGCGCCGCCGGCGCCGCCCGAGGGCGGTTCGGCCTGAGGAGGAACCGATGCGACGGTTGACGTTGGGATTGCTGCTGGTGGCGCTCGCCGCTTCGACGGCCGACGCCCAGATTCCGCTGCCGTTCTTCAAGAAGAAGAAGAAGGACCCCGCCGCCGAGGCCGCGGCCAAGAAGGGGCCTGAGGAAATCGCGGCGCCGGGGGCGCCCAAGCCCGCGGCACCGCCGGCGGCCGGCACCGATTCCGCCGCCCCCGCGGCGCAGAGCGGCGCCGCGCCCGCCGTCGCGGCCCAGCCGGTGGCGGCGCCCGCCACCGTCGATGCCCAGGGCCAGCGGATCCGGACTCCCGAGGAAGAGCAGGCGCTCAAGAACGCCATTGCCCAGGCGCTGGCCGCCGATCAGTCGGCCGACACCTCGGTGGCGCACATCCGCGAGCGGATGGCGCGATGGACCCAGGTCATGCTGCAGGACCCGAGCAACGTGGTCGCCCAGAGTTCGCTCCAGCAGGCGCGGGATGATCTCAAGGCGGCCAACGAACGGGCCCTCGCCACCGGCAAGGCCGATCAGGCCAGCCGCGACGTGGTGGCCCAGCGCCTCAATCAGGCCGAAATCGACATCCGGGCCAAGAACTGGACCACGGCCGAGCAGCACCTCCGGTTCGTGCTCGACCAGGACAGCTCGAATCTCCGGGCCAAGAGCCTGATGTCGGAAATGCAGAAGGGCCGTCGGCTCGACGACCTCAAGCGGCAGGCCATGTACCTGATTCCGGTGCTGGTGATCCTGGCGGCCGGACTGGTGGCGGTGGTCAAGTTCGGCGCCAAGTATCGGGAGGACCGCCAGCGGAAGGCCGACGAGGTGGCGGCCAAGCGGGCCGCGGTGCTCCAGATCGTCGACGGCGTGGGGCGGGGCAAACTCGTCACCATCGACAAGGACAAGCCGATCTTCAAGATCGGCGCCGCCATGGGCGCCGCCGACGCCGAGAAGAACGATCTCGTGGTCAGCGATTCGGCCCAGCAGGTGTCCCGCTTCCACTGCACCCTGGTCCGCAAGGACGGCGACTACTACCTCGTCGACTCGAGCATGAACGGCACCGCCGTCAACGGCGAGTCCCTCAAGCGGGGCGACCACCACCTCCTCGAGGACGGCGACGAGATCACGCTCGCCGAAGTCTCCCGGCTCAAGTTCCTCCACACCTGAGCGACCCGACGCTTCCCGCGGGTTTCCGCCCGGTCCGCCGGCTCTCTCCGAGAGCCGGCCCGACCGAGGTGTGGCTCGCCAAATCGGCCGCCGGGCACCTGGCGGCCTTCAAGGTCCTGACGGCGGATGGGCGGGCACGTCCCGATCAGGTCCTCCGGTTCGAAGCGGAGGGGCGGCTCCTGGCCCGGCTCGGCGGGTCGCACCATCTGGTGACCGGCAAGCAGATCCCGATCGCCGGGTCGACCGATCCGGGGCCCATCGCGCTCGACCTTGCCGACGAATCGCTCGCCGATCGGATCGGGCCGCGGCCGCTGCCGTGGCGGCTCGCGGTGCTGGTCATCCGCCAGGTTCTCGACGCGACCGCCTGGCTCCACGCCAACGGCGTCATCCATCGCGACATCAAGCCGTCGAACGTGCTGATGATGGAGGACGGGACCGTTCGGCTCGCGGACCTTGGCGTCGCCGCCCACGGCCATCCGCCGCGGGGACTGCCGGACGACTGGATCGAGGAGGAGATCGGGACGTTGGGCTACGCCGCGCCCGAGTTGCTGGCCGTTCCGGCGACCGCGAC
>JAEUJH010000323.1 GCA_016794825.1 Gemmatimonadota bacterium | reverse complement strand
CCGACCGCCTCGGCCATGGAGCTGGGGGGCAACAAGAACCACGGCAACGAGTTCGATCAGTACGTGATCTGGGGCCCCTGGCAGGTCGTTGACGCCGACAAGTTCGCCAATCCCTTTGGCGTACCCATGAACTGAGCGGTCGCGGCACGGGACCTGCCAAGGGGCCCCGTATGACGGCTGACCAGTCTGCTCCCCTGTTCCTCGTCGGCACCGGCCGGTGCGGGTCGACGATCGTCTACTCCTGCCTGGCCATGCACCCCAGTCTGGCCTGGATCCCGAGTTGGCTCACGACCGCTCCTCGCTGGCCGGTCTTGGCCGCCGCCAATCGGTTCTGGGAGCTGCCCGGGACGGATCGGTGGCGCGAAGCTCGGTTCTTCCCGAAGCCGGTCGAGCCCAACACGGTGTGGGAGCGCTGGGTCCCGGAGTTCCATCGCGAGGATGCCCGGCCCGACGCCGTCGCCCAGACGCAGGCCACCTTGGTGCCCCTGGTCGACCGAGTCAAGCGTTATCATGGCAAGCCTCGCTATCTCGGGAAACTCGTCGGCCGCCCGGTCAAGATCGAATTGCTCGCCAGCGTGTTTCCGGAGGCCCGGTTCGTTCACGTCACCCGTGACCTGAAGCCGACGGTCAGTTCCTTGTTGCTCGTCGATTTCTTTCAGAACAACGCCCCGCTCGAACGGTGGCCCTGGGGCACCATTCCGGAGGCCCTCCTCGATTTCTACCGGGCCAACGGCAGCGCCCAGGAAGTGGCGGCCGCCATCACCGTCGTGCTCAACCGCGTCGAAGTGGAGCGGCAACTCGGACGGCTCGCCAGCGACCGATGGATCGAGGTGTCATACACCGGTTTCATCGGGCGCCCGATCGAGGAGATGCGACGGATCTGCCGGCATGCCGATCTGTCGATCGACGAGCGGTTCGAGCAACGGATTCAGGGTCGGGAAATCCACGGCGGGGACGACCGAAAGTGGGCCCGGCACCTGACGGCGGAGCAGGTGGCTCGGCTCGACGCGTTCGAGCCGTTGGCCGCGGACGTCCTCCGCGACCGGCCCGTGCTCACCGCGGTCCCACGGTAAGGTCCACCGCCCGCAGCAGCTCGGCGGTGTCGGCTTCCCAGTTGTACCGATCGGCAATCGCCTGACGCCCCTTCCGGCCGAACCGGTCCAGGGCCGCCTGGTCCGCCAGCATCTCCCGCAGCACCACGAAGAGGTCCTCCGCCGCCCCAGCCCTGAAGGTGCGGCCAGCGCCGGTCTCGTCGAGGATCCGCTTGACCGGCGGCGCGTCCGAACTCAGCACAGCCATACCCGCCGCCATGTAGTCGAACAGCTTGTTGGGAATGGTGGTGCGGGCCCAGTCGTTGACGAGGTGGGGCAGGACGCCGATGCGGGCCTCGCCCATCATCGCCAGCGCGTCGCGATGGTCGGGGACGAACCCGGTGAACTCCATCATGCCCGGCTGGAGGCCCCGGGACTCGGCGCGTCGCCGCAACTCCTCGAGGTCACGGCCTCCGCCGATCAGCCGGGTCCGCGGGTGGATTCCCGCCGACGCCAGGCGGCCGAGGGCGTCGATCAAGAGATCGAGGCCGCGGGCAAACTCCATGATCCCGAGATAGGCGATGTCGATGGTCCGCCTGGTATCGGGATCCCGGGCCCGGTCGCGCGGTGGCGTGTTCGACACCACGTGAATCGACGACTGGGGCACCCCCAGCTGGACCAGATGCCCGGCGGCTTCTTCGATCACGACGAGCGTTCGGTCGACCCGCCTGGTCACGTATCGTTCCACCCGCCGCGCCAGGCTCGGATTGCGGACCAGCCAGTCGAGAGGCCGTGCCCGGCCGGTTGCCCAGATGTCTTCGAGGAGGGCGGGGTAGTTCTCGGCCATGTCGAACAGAACCGGAACGCCGCGGCGCCGCCCGACCCAGAGGGCGGTGGGGCACAGGGGCAAGTCGCGGGCAATGATCAGGTCGGCCTTCGTCGATCTGACGACGCGATCGATCAACCCAATCCACCGCGGATTGAAAAAGGCCGGAAAACTGAGCGCGCCGTCGGCGCGACGACCGAGGGCGGACCACGGCTCCATCCGATGGACCGTGCCCTCCGGGAGCTCGACCCGCGGCGCTGCCCACCGCCGGTTGCGGGCGACGAGGTGTACCTCATGGCCGGCGGCCGTCAGGCTGGCGCAGACCTTCTCGGTCCGAACGTCCCACGGATAGTCGGCGTCCCAGACGTAGACGATCCGACGTCGAGGGGTCACTGAGTCCGCCCCGTCACCCGATGGATCGCCTGGAGCAGCCGATCGGTGTCCAACTCCCAGTTGTAGCGATCGCGAATGGCGCGGCGCCCAGCCGCCCCGGCCGCCCGCCGGATGGCCGGACTGGCCAGCTCGGCAAGCGCCCGGGCGCAATCCGCCGCGTCCTCCGATCGAAAGACGGTGCCCGCACCCGTCTCCCGGACGACCCGTGCCGCCGGAACCGCGTCCGATGTTACGACGGCGAGGCCGGCCGCCATGTAGTCGAACAGCTTGTTCGGAATGGTCGTATCCCAGGACTCGTCGGCGTGGTGCGGGACGACGCCGATGTCCGCGCCGGCCACGATGGCCAGCGCGTCAGCGTTGGGTACGAAGCCGAGGAACTCCACCGGGTTGCCGAGCACGCCAAGATCCCGCGCGAGGGCCTCGAGCAGCGCCCGGTCCCTCCCGTCGCCGATGAGTCGGACCGACAGGCCCGGAATGGTGCCCCGAAGTCGAGCGGCGGCCGTGATCAGCTCACCGACCCCTCGGGTCAATTCCATCATGCCCAGGTAAACGACCGTCAGGCGGCCGTCGACCGGCTCCCGGTCGGGGCCGACCGCCCGTGACCGAGGCGGCGTATTGGAAACCACCTCGATGCGGGCCGAGTCGGCCCCGAGCTGAATCAGCCGATCCCGCGACTCTTCGACGACCACGAGAACGGAATCGACCCGGGCCAGGCAGTACCGCTCGACCGCCCGCACCGCCTTCGGGTTGCGGACCACGATGTCGAGGGGACGTTGACGACCGGCCTTCCAGACGTCGGCGATCATGGCGGGGTAGTTCTCCGCCATGTCGAGGACGACGGGAATCCGTCGGCGACGGGCTTCCCAGATGGCCGTTGGGGCCAATGGGACGTCCCGGACCACGATGACATCGGGCCGGAACTCATCGGCGGTCCGGCCGAGGTGCCCGATCCACCGGGGGTTCAGAAACGCGGGGAGGCCGCTCGCGTCGTCGAGCGCTTTGGGGAGCCAGTCGAGGCTCCGGAGCCGGTAGACGGTTCCTTCAGGCAACGCCTCCACCTCGGGTCGCCTCGCGCGATTCCGTGCGGTAATCGCCACGGGATGGCCGGCTTCCACCAGACTCCGACAGACCTTCTCGGTCCGGATGTCCCAGGGGTAATCGGCGTCCCAAACGTAGAGGACACGGAGTGGATCAGGCATCGGAGAGATCACGGTGTGTAGCGCTGTCGCAACAGTAGCGACTGCCGTTTCTGCTTTCAACGTCGTTGTGCGGCATCACATTACTGCTTGCCAGCAACAGCGAAACAGGCCATGTTGTGTCCTTGCAACAAAACTGTTGCGCGGTTGAGTCGTTCTTCATTTCTCTGTTGCGGCAAAGCCCCTTTGCCGGGCATGGCATTGGCGTTGCTAAACGGGGTCCCATGCATCCGTCGCCCTCCGGGCAAGAATCGACCCAACCGAGTACCAGCCCTTCGGATCCCCGACCCGCCCTGTTCCTTACCGGCGGCGCCGGATTCGTCGGCTCCGCCTTGGTGGCCCGCCTGGCCCAGGCTGGCTGGTCGGATGTCAC
>JAEUJH010000320.1 GCA_016794825.1 Gemmatimonadota bacterium | reverse complement strand
GCCCGCCGGCTAGGTTCTCCGCCCGGCATGTCCACCATCAGCCGGTTGCTCGACGAACGCGCCATGGGGCGGGCCCTCTCCCGGATGGCCAGCGAAATCGTCGAGCGTTGTCAGGGAACCGACCGCGTCGTCCTGGTCGGCATCCAGCGTCGGGGCGTCGAGCTCGCTCAGCGCCTCGCCGACCTCCTCCATCGGAGCGAAGGTCGTCCCGTTCCGCTCGGCAAGCTCGACATCACCCTCTATCGCGACGACCTCCAGTCGATCGGGCCTCGCCCGGTCGTCGGCGAAACCAGCCTACCTCGGGATCTCGACGGGCAGACGGTCGTCATCGTCGACGACGTGCTCTATACCGGGCGGACCATCCGGGCGGCGCTCGACGAGCTGGCCGACTTCGGCCGGCCCCGCCGGATCCTGCTCTGCGTGCTGGTCGATCGCGGCGGCCGCGAACTCCCGATCCAGGCGGACATCGTCGGATCGACGATCACCACCGCCGTCGGCGACCGGGTCGATGTCCTGGTCAGTGAGCGCGACGGCGAGGATGCCGTGAACCTGGTTCGGGCCTCGTGACCGCGCCGCTCGGGAAGGACCTCGTCGCTCTCGAGCCGCTTTCGGCCGACCAGATCCGGATGATCCTGGACACCGCCGAGCCCTTCAAGGAAGTCAGCGAGCGTTCGATCAAGAAGGTTCCGGCGCTCCGCGGCAAGACCATCGTCAACCTGTTCTTCGAGGCCTCGACCCGAACCCGGATTTCGTTCGAGTTCGCCGAAAAGCGGCTCTCGGCCGACACCGTCAACGTCGCGAGCCAGGGCAGCTCCGTCTCCAAGGGCGAAACGCTGGTCGATACGGCCCGGAACCTCGAGGCGATGCGGATCGACATGGTCGTGATCCGTCACCAGGCCAGCGGCGCCGCCAAGTTCCTCGGCGAACGGATCCGCTCCAACGTCATCAACGCGGGCGACGGCAAGCACGAGCACCCGACCCAGGGCCTGCTGGACCTGCTCACGCTCCGCGATCGATTCGGCCGGATCGAAGGGCTCAAGGTGGCCATCTGTGGCGACGTGCTCCACAGCCGCGTGGCCCGGAGCAACATCTGGGGCCTCCTCAAGCTCGGCGCCGAGGTGGCGGTGTGCGGACCGCCGACGCTCTTGCCCAAGGGCCTCGCCGACCTGGGCGTCCAGGTCATGCATCACATCGAGGACGCGATCGGGTGGGCCGACGCCCTCAACGTCCTCCGCCTCCAGCTCGAGCGGATGGAGGGCGGGTTCGTGCCGTCGCTCCGCGAATACAACCGGATCTTCGGGGTGACCCGGGAGCGGTTGGAGCGGGCGCCTCGCGACCTGGTGATCATGCACCCCGGGCCGATGAACCGCGGGGTCGAGATCGATTCCGACGTCGCCGACGGCCCCCATAGCGTCATCCTGCCTCAGGTCACCAACGGCGTGGCGGTCCGGATGGCGGTGCTCTATCTCCTGGCCGGCGGCTCGCCCGACTGGGGGAGTCAGGCGACGGACGACCGATGACCCCATTCCTGATTGCCGGCGCCCGGGTCATCGATCCCTCCCGACAGTCCGATGGCGTCGCCGACGTGCTGGTCGTCGATGGTCGGATCGAGGCCGTCGGCCGGAACGTGCCGGCGCCCGAGGGCGCCCGCCGGATCGATGGGACCGGCAAGGTGGTGGCACCGGGGCTGATCGACGTCCACGTGCACCTCCGCGAACCCGGCCAGGAACACATGGAGACCGTCGCCTCCGGCGCGACGGCGGCGGTGGCTGGCGGGTTTACCGGCGTGTGCGCCATGCCCAACACCGACCCGGTCATCGACAACCAGGCGGCCGTGGGCTTCGTGGTCCGGCAGGCGATTCGGGCGGGGAAGGCCCGGGTGTTCCCGATCGGGTGCATCAGCGTCGGCCAGAAGGGGCAACAGCTGGCCGAGTTCGGCGAGATGGTCGGGGCCGGGGCGGTTGCCGTCAGCGACGACGGCAGGCCGGTGGTGTCGAGCCAGCTGATGCGCACCGCGCTCGAGTACGCCAAGGTGTTCGGGATCCCGGTGGCGGATCATTGCGAGGACCCGACGCTGGCCCATGGTGGCGCCATGCACGAGGGGATCGTGGCCACCCGGCTCGGGCTCAAGGGGGTTCCCGCCGCGGCCGAGGAGATCATGGTGGCGCGCGACATCGTGCTCGCCGAGTTGACTGGCGGGCACGTCCATCTCTGCCATATCTCGACCCGCGGGGCCGTCGAGCTGATTCGGCGGGCCAAGGATCGCGGCCTCCGGGTCACCGCCGAAGCGACGCCCCATCACTTCACGCTGACCCACGAGGCCTGCGAGGGGTACGACACCAACGCCAAGACCCGGCCCCCGCTCCGGGAGGCCGAGGACGTCGCGGCCGTTCGGGCCGGGCTCAAGGACGGCACGATCGACTGCATCGCGAGCGATCACGCGCCCCACCACTACGACGCCAAGCAGCGCGAATTCGACGACGCGCCGGCCGGCATCGTCGGCCTGGAGACCTCGTTGGCGCTCGGAATAACCCACCTGGTGGAGACCGGCATCCTTTCGCTCCCGGAACTGATTGCCCGGATGAGCACCGCGCCCGCGGCCGTTTTCCGGCTGCCCGGGGGCACTCTGGCCGTCGGGGCCCCCGCCGACCTGACCGTGTTCGATCCAACCCGGACGTGGACGGTTCGGGCCGAGGATTTGCATTCCAAAAGCGTGAACAGTCCCTTTTTGGGCACCACCCTGAAGGGGCAGGCGGACCTGACCGCAGTGGGCGGTCGGATCGTGTTCGAACGAGGTGTCGATAAATCTGACGCCTAGGTTTGCAACGCGTTTCCAGAAAAGGACTTCCGCCTTATCTTGTGACGGTAGGTGGGATCCTTTGAACCTGGGGGTGAGGGCCGGATGACCGATTATCAGCGTCAGGACCTGAGCGAAGTCGAGTCGCTCCTGGCGTCGCGGCAGCAGTTGAGCGGCTGGTTGGACAAGCTCGAAGCCGCAGGAAGCAAGACCCCGCCGTCGGTGAGAGACCGGGTTCGCTCCGACTACCAGGCCCGGTTGGCCCAGGTGGTCGACAATCTCCGCAGCCATTCGGACGTGATCGGAAGCACCCTCCAGGGGCTTCGGGGTCAGGCCGAGGAATACGAGCAACTCCGGACCGAGGAGCAGGAGACCCTGGCCGAAGCCGAGCTGCGCCACAGCGTCGGGGAGTACACCGACGAAGAGTGGAATCGGGTCGAGAAGGACTGCAGCGGCAAGATCAGCGGCCTCGACGAGGAACTCGATCGCCTCGCCGGCGAAATCGGGCGTCTCGAGGAAGTGCTCTCGCAGATCATGCCGCCCGCGCCGGCGCCGAGTCGGAAGCGCGAACCGGAGCCCAAGCCGGAGCCGGCCCCGCGGCCGGAACCCCCGGTGGCCCTGGTCCGCGACGAGCCGCCGCCGGTGCACCACGAACCGCCCGCTCCGGCGCCCGCGCCCGAGCCGCTCGAGGCGCCGCGCTTCGTGCCCCGCGGCGGCCTCAAGCCCCGCGAGTCCGGCCCGGCGCGAACCATTCCGTTCCCGGCCACGGCCGCCAAGGAACCGGCCCCGCCGGCGCCGGCGCCCGTCGATGAGTTGACCTTCCTCAAGTCGATGACGCTCGATCCGCGGAACGCGGGCGGGCAGGCCACCTCGGCGTCGGCGGCCACGGAGGTCAAGCCGACCGAACGGCCGGCACCGACCGTCGCCAAGACGCTGAAGTGCGGTGAGTGCGGCGCCCTCAACCGGCCGACCGAGTGGTACTGCGAGCGGTGCGGAGCCGAACTGGCCGCGGTCTGAGGAAACGGTGGGGTGGGGAAAATGCCAAGGGGCCGGAGATGATCCGGCCCCTTGTTATTGAAACACCCGCAACCAGGCTGGGACTACTTGGCCTTGGTCTTGGCCAGCCGGCTCTTGATCCGCGCGGCGGCGTTCGGGTGGATGATCCGCTTCTGGCCCGCCCGGGAGACGAGCTTTTCGGCAACCGCGAGCGCGGCGGCCCGGGCTTCGGGGGTCTCGGCCTGACGGGCGTTCTTGATGGCCGTACGGAGCTGGCTCCGCTGGGCCCGGTTGTGCGTGGTCCGGGCGCGCGTCTGGCGCATCCGCTTCTTGGCTGACTTGATCCTCGGCACCGTTGTTCTCCCGGCGTACGGACTGGAGGGATACCCCTCCGTTAGCTAGCCGACCAATTTAGCGCCGGACCGGTACTTCTGGCAAGACTGAGCCGATCTGCCCCTTCGCATGGGGGGGTCGGTTCGCCATATTCCACCCCGTTCCCGTGGTTCCTTCATCGACCCCGCATCCCAACGGTCCATGACGCTGGTTGGCCCCGGTACCGCTCCGGAAGTCGCGGCAACGACGCTCGAAACGGAACCCGCGGCGGCGGCCAGCGGTTTCGTCGTCGAGCTCGACGCGTTTACCGGGCCGCTCGACCTGCTCCTGCATTTGCTGCGGGAAGAGCAGATCGACATCGCCGACATCCCGATCGCCCGAATTGCCGATCAGTTCCTCAAGGCCATTCACGTGCTCGGGCTCAATCAGGCGGCCGACTACCTCGACATGGCCAGCCGGCTGGTCCGCCTCAAGGCGCAGATGCTGCTCCCGCGCGGAGCGGTCGGCGACGACTGGGAGGATCCGCGGGCCGAACTGGTGCGCCGCCTGCTCGAGTATCAGCAGATCAAGGAAATCGCGCTGTGGATGGCGGATTCGGCGGAGCGCCGGGCCGTCAAGTTTCCGCGCGGCTACCTCCCGCCGCCGCCGGAGCAGCCGCCGCCGCCCCTCACGCTCGACCTGCTCGACCTGCTCGCCGCGGTGGAGCGGGTCATTGCCGGCATTCTCCATCCGGTGCTGCACCGGGTGGTGGCCCGACCGCTCAACGTCGAGGGCGCCACGCTCCGGATTCAGGCGCTGCTCACCGACCGCGCCGAAATTTCGTGGGCCGAAGCGATCGGCCCGACGCCGACGATCGTCGACGTGCTGTCGACGCTGCTCGCCATTCTCGAACTCGCCCGTCGGGGCGGGGCGTATGTCTTCCAGCAAGGGGCCTTCGGGCCGGTGGTGATTTCGCGTGAACCCCCTCGTTCAGCTGATTGAAGCCGCGCTGTTCGCGGCCCCCCGTCCGGTCACCGTGGAAGAGCTCCAGATGCTCGACCCGGACGTCTCGCTCGCCGAGGTTCGCCAGGCGCTCGATCAGTTGCGCGAGCACTATGACTTCGACGGCCATGGCGTCGAGGTGACGGAAATGGCCGGCGGATTCCAGATCGTCTCCCGGCCCGCGTTCGCGGCGGCCATCGAGCGGGCGCAGCTCAACACCAAGCCGGCCCGGCTGTCGGCGGCCATGCTCGAGACCCTGGCCACGATCGCGTACCGCCAGCCGGTGGGCCGGGCCGAGATCGAGGAAATCCGCGGCGTCAGCGCCGCCGGCGTGCTGCGGACGCTCCAGGAGCGCGGGCTGATCGAGGTCGTCGGCCGGAGCGAGGCGCTCGGCCGACCGCTCCTCTACGGCACCACGCCGCTCTTCCTCGAGCTGCTCGGACTGCCCGACCTGACCAACCTGCCGCGGGCCGAGGAACTGTCGATCGCGCTCCAGCCGGTCAAAGCCCAGGACGACCGGGACGCCGACTCGGCCGCCGCCTACGTCGAAGCCGAATCATGACCGAAATGCGCCTCCAGCGCGCGCTGGCCCGGGCTGGCGTGGCGTCGCGGCGGCGCGCCGAGGAGTTGATCGAGGCCGGGGCGGTCACGATCGACGGCAAGGTGGCCGAGCTGGGCAGCAAGGTCGACCCCGATCGGCAGAAGATCAAAGTGCGGGGCAAGGTGGTCCAGCCGCTGTCCACTCGCTGGGTCCTGCTCCACAAGCCGCTCGGCGTGGTCACCACGGCCGATGACGAGCAGGGCCGGCAAACCGTCCTCGACCTGATCCCGAACCATCGGGGCCTTGCCTACGTAGGGCGTTTGGACGTGATGACGACCGGGCTGCTGCTGCTCACGACCGACGGCGACGCGATCCACCGGCTGACCCATCCGCGGTATCGAATTCCGCGCCGGTACACGGCCCTGGTCCACGGGGTCGCCACCGAGACGCTGGCGGGTTTGGTCACCACCCGCGTGGTGGTCGACGGCCGCCCGGTCGTCCCCCTCGCGGCCAAGGTTCGAGCCGGCCGGGACGGCCGGTCGCTGCTCGACGTGACCCTGGCCGAAGGTCGCAACGCCATCGTCCGGAAATGGGTGGCGGCCATGGGTGGCAAGGTCGAGCGGCTGGCCCGGCTCTCCTACGGCCCGATCCGCCTGGGCGACCTCAAGCCGGGCGAGTGGCGGCCCCTCACGCCGCCGGAACTGAAGGCGCTGTACCGAGCGATCGACCTTCCGACCCCCTGATTTCGCGGGATCACGACATGGCGACCAGCACGACAGCCTCCCCGAACGCCGAGATCCTCCGCCGCGCGATCGAAGAAGTCGGCCGCCGGATCGTGGGCCAGCGCGCCATGGTGGAGCGACTCGCGGTCGGACTCCTGACCGGCGGGCACGTTCTCCTCGAAGGGGTGCCGGGCCTGGCCAAGACCCTCGCCGTCAAGACGCTGGCCGAGATCTTCAAGGCGACGTTCTCCCGGATCCAGTTCACGCCCGACCTCCTGCCGGCCGACATCGTCGGCACGATGATCTTCGATCCGAAGACCCAGGAGTTCCGGCCCAAGCAGGGCCCCCTGTTCGCGAACATCGTCCTGGCGGACGAGATCAACCGGGCGCCGGCCAAGGTCCAGTCGGCGCTGCTCGAGGCCATGCAGGAACACCAGGTCTCGATCGGCGGGCAGACGTATCACCTGCCCGAACCGTTCCTGGTCCTCGCCACCCAGAACCCGATCGAGAACGAGGGCACCTATCCGCTCCCGGAAGCGCAGCTCGACCGGTTCCTGCTCAAGGTGCACGTCGGCTATCCGACGCGCTCGGAGGAGCGGGAAATTCTCCAGCGGATGAGCGGGGCGGAGCCGATCGCGGTGGCGCCCATCCTCGAGCCGGAGGCGGTGCTCGAACTGCGGCGGACCGCCCTGTCGGCGCATCTCGATCCCCGGCTGGCCGACTACATCGTCGATCTGGTGCGGGCCACCCGCGAGCCGGCGTCGGTCGGGCTGGCGTCGCTCGGGCCGCTGGTCGCCTTCGGGGCCTCGCCGCGGGCGTCGATCGCGCTGGCCCAGGCGGCCCGCGCCCACGCCGTCCTCCAGAACCGCGGGTACGTGACGCCTCAGGACATTCAGGCGCTGGCGCCCGACGTCCTCCGCCACCGGATCGTGCTGTCGTTCGAGGCGGAGGCCGAGGACGTCACCAGTGACGCGATCGTCGAACAGGTGCTCGCGAAGGTGAAGGTGCCGTGACCGTTCGGGTCTCTCCCGAACTGCTGAAGCAGGTCAAGGGGATCGCCCTCCGGACCCGGGGCGTCATCGACACCCTCTTTGCCGGCGAATCCCGGTCGGTGTTCCGCGGCCAGGG
>JAEUJH010000296.1 GCA_016794825.1 Gemmatimonadota bacterium | reverse complement strand
TTGACCCCATGATCCGACTCGCCAACATCGAGAAGTTCTTCCAGACCGGCCCCACCCGGACCTTCGTGCTCCGCCAGGTCAACCTGGACATCCGTCAGGGCGAGTTCGTCACCATCATGGGCCCCTCGGGCGCCGGGAAGTCGACCATGCTCGGCATCCTCGGCATGCTCGACGCCACCTGGACCGGCGAGTTCTACTTCCTCGACGAGCCGGTCCACGCCCTCAAGCAGAAGCACCGGGCCGAACTCAACAAGCAGTACATCGGGTTCGTGTTCCAGCAGTACCACCTGATCGACAGCCTGACCGTCTACGAGAACATCGAGACGCCGCTCACCTATCGCGACTACGGCCGGGCCGAGCGTCAGTCGATGGTGGCCGACATCCTCGACCGGTTCCAGATCGTCGGCAAGAAGGACCTCTTTCCGAACCAGCTCTCCGGCGGACAGCAGCAGCTGGTCGGCGTGGCCCGCGCCGTGGTGGCCAAGCCGAAGCTGATCCTGGCCGACGAGCCCACCGGCAACCTCCATTCCGATCAGGCCCGCGAGATCATGGAGCTGTTCACCCGGCTCAACAAGGAGGGGACGACGATCGTCCAGGTGACCCACTCCCGCGAGAACGCCCAGTACGGCAACCGGATCGTCCAGCTCAAGGACGGCTGGGTGGTCGGCGAAGAGCGGATCCGATGACGGAGGGGCGGCCGGTCGTCCTGATCGCCGACGATCAGCCGGACGTGGTGGAGGCGCTCCGCCTCCTCCTCAAGGCGGAGGGTTTCCTCACGCTGACGGCGCACGTGCCCGAAGGGGTCATCGCGCAGCTCGAACGGACCGCCGTCGACGCGGCCCTCATCGACCTCAACTACACCCGCGACACCACCTCGGGACGCGAGGGGCTCGACCTCCTCTCCCGGATCCGGGCGCTCGATCCGACCCTTCCGGTCGTGGTGATGACCGCGTGGGGCAGCGTCGACAAGGCGGTCGAGGCCATGCGGATCGGCGCCCGCGACTTCATCGAGAAGCCCTGGGACAACGCCCGCCTCCTCACCACGCTCAAGACCCAGATCGAGCTGGCCCGCGCCCTCCGGGCCGCCAACCGGCTCGAGCAGGAAAATCGGTTGCTCCGCCGGGAAGGGTTCCCCGAGCTGATCGCCGATTCGCAGGCCATGCGGCCGATCATCCAGGTCATGGAGCGGATCGCGCCGAGCGACGCCAACGTCCTCATTACCGGCGAGCACGGCACCGGCAAGGAGGTCGTGGCCCGCTGGATCCACGCGGCCTCCAAGCGGCGCGACAAGCCGCTGGTCATCGTCAACGCCGGCGGACTGCCCGAGGGTGTGTTCGAGAGCGAACTGTTCGGCCACGTCAAAGGCGCGTTCACCGACGCCAAGACCGATCGGGTCGGCCGGTTCGAGATGGCCAGCGGCGGCACCCTCTTCCTCGACGAGATCGCCAACATCGGCCTGGCGCAGCAGGCGCGCCTCCTTCGGGTTCTCCAGACCGGCGAACTGGAGCGGGTCGGCTCGTCCCAGACCCGCAAGGTCGACGTCCGGGTCATCGCCGCCACCAACGCCAATCTCAAGGCCGAGGTCCAGGCGGGCCGGTTCCGCGAGGATCTGCTCTTCCGGCTCAACACCATCGAGATCCACCTGCCGCGGCTCCGGGAACGGCGGGAAGACATCTTCCCGCTGGCCCAGCACTTCCTGGCCCGCTACAGCCAGCGCTATCAGCGCCCCCGCCTCGGCTTTTCCGAGGAGGCGGTGCAGGCCCTCAAGGGGTACGACTGGCCCGGCAACGTCCGCGAACTCGATCACGCGGTCGAACGCGCCGTCCTCCTCTCCCAGGGCGACCGGGTCGAGGCCTGGGACCTCGGCCTTCATCGCCCCGACCAGGCCGGCGTCCTGTCCGACGAAGGCCCCAAGAGTCTCGATGCCCTCGAGCGCGACGCGATCAAGGCCGCGCTGGCCCGGTTCGACGGCAACGTGAGCCTCGCCGCCAAGGCGCTCGGCGTCAGTCGCTCGGCGCTCTACCGCCGGCTCCAGCGCTACGGCCTCTCGGCCTCCACCTGAACATCCCCATGGGCGGCCCGTGAGACGACTCGCCCACGAAGAGCGGATCCTGCTGCTCGCCCTCCTCGCCGGGCTTCCGGCGCTGGTGGCGGTGGCGGTCTTCCTCTGGAACGCCCCCTCGTCGGGATTGTTCAAGGGCACGCTCTTCGGAATCCTGGTCGTGGCCTGGCTCGCCGCCGCGCGCGCCGCCCAGGTCCGGGTCATGCGGCCGCTCCAGGTCATCGCCAACATCCTGGCCGGTCTCCGCGAGGGCCACTTCACGATCCGGGCCCGCGAGGAAGAGGGTGCCGACGTCCTCGGCGCCGTCCGCCGCGAACTCAACGCCCTCAGCGAGTCGCTCAAGGAACAGCGGCTCGGTGCCCTCGAGGCCGACGCGCTCCTCAAGCGACTGATGGAGGAGATCGACGTCGCCGTCTTCGCGTTCGATCCGGAGGGCGTCCTCCGGGTGGCCAACAAGGCCGGTGAGCGGCTGCTGGCCCAGCCGATCGAACGGCTCCATGGCCGGACCGCCGCCTATCTCGGCCTCGGTGTCTGCCTCGAGGGCGAGACTCCGCGGATCATCGACCTTACGCTGCCGGGCACCGGCAGCGGACGCTGGGAAATCCGTCGCCGCCGATTCCGCCAGGGCGGGCTTCCGCTCGATCTGGTCGTCCTCGCGGACATCAGCCGGGTCCTCCGCTCCGAGGAGCGGCAGGTCTGGCAGCGGTTGGTCCGGGTGCTGAGCCATGAGATCAACAACTCCCTGGCGCCGATCAAATCGGTG
>JAEUJH010000183.1 GCA_016794825.1 Gemmatimonadota bacterium | reverse complement strand
GGCCTCCTACATCACCATCCGGCGGATCGCGAGCCAGCCGGCAGCCTGTAATCCCCCGACCGCCAACACCCCGGAAAAGAACTTCGAGGTCTTTGCCCAGACTTGGGCCGAGCACTACATCCTCTTTACCGAAAAGGGAGCTGACTGGCCGGCCCTCGTTGCCGAGGCCCGGGCCAAGGTGACGCCGACCACCACGCCCGAGCAGCTGTTCGACGTGATGGAGGGCATGATCGCGCGGTTCGAGGATGCCCATACCTTCATCATCGCCGATTCCATCAAGCGGCGGTTCCGGACGTTGCGGAAAGGGACCGATCGCGTGGCCCGGAGCGGCATGGCCGGCTTCCGGGAGAAGGACCTGCCCGGCATCCTGGCCGTAACCGACGGGCAGCTGACCGGGCCGCTCCGGAAGTGGTGTAACGATCAGGTGCAGTACGGCCATGTGAACGACTCGGTCGGGTACCTGCGGATCCTCTCGGAGAGCGGCTACACCAAGGAGGGCGGGTTTGCCGCCGGGCTGGTGGCGCTGGAGGCCGCGCTCGACACCATCTTTACCGACCCCAAGCTCAAGGGACTGGTGCTCGACGTCCGGATCAACTTCGGCGGCGCCGACCCGTACGGGCTGGCGGTGGCTTCGAGACTGACGAACACCGAGTACTTCGCCTACTCCAAGGAGGCCCGCCTCGATCCGGTCGACGTCACCAAGTGGACCCCGGGGCAGCCCAGCATGGTCCGGCCCAGCACCCGGCCGAGCTTCCACGGTCCGGTGGTGGAACTGATCGGGCCGCTGACGATCAGCGCGGGCGAGACCACGACCCAGGCCCTGATGGGCCGGACGCCCCGGATCATCCGGATCGGCGAGCATACCCAGGGGGTATTCTCGGACGTACTTGGCCGGCGGCTGCCTAACGGGTGGGTGTTCGGGCTGCCGAATGAGGTGTTCCGGACGTCGGATGGCAAGACGTTCGATGGTCCGGGGATTCCGCCGGATGTGGCGGTTCCGGTGTTTGCCGACCGCGATCTGGCCGCCAAGCGCGATCCCGGGTTGGCCCGGGCGGTGGCGGCCCTGTGGGAGCGGCCGATCTAACGCGGTCGCGGCTTTTCGACCAAACATTCGTTGGTTTGGTTAGGCCGCCCGCCGGCCGGGATCCCAGGTTGGGGGCATGGACGGCCGCCCCCCTTGCCTCCCCCCTCCCGCCGAGCGTACGCTATGGCCATGCCGCAGGTGGAACGAATCTGGACCCGGGACGAGGTCCTGGCGCTGCCGGACGACGGCAAGCGGTACGAGCTCATCGACGGGCAGCTCCTGGTGAGTCCGAGCCCGCGGCCGGTGCATCAGCTGGCGGCGTACGCCCTGTTCAAGCTGATCCTGCCGTACGTCGACCAGCATCGGCTCGGCGTCATCGGCTGGGCCCCGGCCGACCTGGATCTCGGGCTCGACGACGTGTCCCAGCCGGATCTCTTCGTCGTACCCGAGCCGGATCGGCCGGCCGAATTGGGGTGGCGGGGGTTCGCGGTACCGCGGCTCGCCGTCGAGATTCTCTCGCCCTCCACCGCGCGGCACGACCGGATCACCAAACGGCGCCGGTATCAGCAGGCTGGCGTTGCGACCTACTGGATCGTGGACCTGGATGCCGGTGCGATCGAGGTGTGGACCCCGGGGGCGGAACGGCCGGTGGTCGCGGACCGGACGGTCGAATGGCAGCCGGATCCCGCCCTGCCGCCGCTGGTCATCGACCTCGAGCGGTACTTTCGCCCCGAGTGGCGGAG
>JAEUJH010000165.1 GCA_016794825.1 Gemmatimonadota bacterium | reverse complement strand
TGGGGTCTTCCTGTTCATGCTGATCCGCTGGCCGATCCTGGCGCTTGCCCTGGTGACGGGCGCCTACCGCGGCGGCTACGCGGGCCTGCCGGGGTCGAAAGGGACCCAGGCGCTGGTGGCGCTCGGGATCCACCTCCTGCTCGGGATCCTCGCGTATCGGGCCTTCGACTGGGTGGTGACGGCCATTCAGCAGGACAATCCGGGGCCGCTGAAGATCGCGCCGCTGTTCGGGCTGGTCCTGCCGCTCCTCACCTTCGGCGTGGCGCTGTTTGCCGTCCATCGCGACTGGATTCCGCGGCACCCGGTGATCACCGCGGCCGTCGTCGTGGTCCTGGTCTGGAGCCACTGGGCGGGTTGGAAGCAGGGGTACCGGCGGCCGGCCCCTCCGGCCGCCGCGGCGTCCCAGCGATAGCGCCCGGCTGGCCGTGGTCGGCCCGGGACTCCGGGCCGGCATTTTCGATCCGACCCCGCTACTCTACTACGCCGCTCGGTCCGGGCGGCATCGGAACGACCCATTCCCCGCGTTGGAACGTCCATGAGCAAGCGTGCCCCCGCCCTCGGGTTCATCTTCGTCACGATGTTGATCGACGTCACCGGCTGGGGCATCATCATCCCCGTCATGCCGAAGCTCATCACCGAGGTCACCGGTGGGACGTTGAGCGACGCGGCCCGCTGGGGCGGATGGATGACGTTCGCGTACGCCGTCATGCAGTTTGCCTTTGCGCCGATCATGGGCGGCTTGAGCGATCGGTTCGGCCGCCGCCCGGTCCTGCTCGCTTCGCTGTTCGGCTTCGGGGTCGACTACATCTTCCTGGCGTTGGCCCCGACGATCGGCTGGCTGTTCGTCGGTCGGGTGGTGGCGGGGATCATGGGCGCGAGCTTCACGACCGCGGCGGCCTATATCGCCGACATCTCGCCGCCGGCCAAGCGGGCCCAGAACTTCGGCATCATCGGCGCCGTGTTCGGAATCGGATTCATCCTGGGGCCGATGATCGGCGGGTTGCTCGGCCCGTACGGGTCGCGAGTGCCGTTCATGGCCGCCGCGGGTCTGACCCTGATCAACTGGCTCTACGGCCTCTTCGTGCTGCCGGAGTCGCTGGCGCTCGAGCACCGGCGGCCGTTTTCGTGGCGGCGGGCCAATCCGATCGGCTCGCTGGCCGGCCTGGGCCGCTATCCGGTGATCACCGGGCTGGTGGCCTCGCTGGTGCTCGTCCAGATCGCGGCTCACGCGGTCCAGAGCAACTGGTCGTACTACACGATGGAGAAGTTCACCTGGAACGAGCGGATGGTCGGCCTGTCGCTCGCGGCCCTCGGGGTCGGTTCCGGTGTGGTGCAGGCGGTGCTGGTCCGGGCCATCATTCCCCGGCTCGGGATGGCGCGCAGCGTCTACGCGGGGCTCGGCTTTTCGGGCCTGGGCTACCTGCTCTTTGCCCTGGCGACGAAGACCTGGATGATGTTCGCGTTCATGGCGATCTACTGCATGGGCGGCATTGCCGGTCCCGCCATCCAGGGGATCATCTCGACCGAGGTCCCGCCCAACGCGCAGGGCGAGCTGCAGGGCGCCCTCACCAGCCTGATGAGCCTGACTTCGATCATCGGGCCGCCGCTCATGACCAACATCTTCTCGTTCTTCACCGGTCGGTCGGCGCCGGTGTATTTCCCGGGTGCCGCGCTGCTGGTCGGCGGCGTGATGATCCTGGTCAGCGCCCTGCTGGCCCGGGGGAGTCTCAAGAAGACGGTGGGACGCCCGGCGGGCGCGACTGGGCAGGCCTAACGCCCGCGCGGTTGACGGGACGGAGGCGGCCGTCTATTCTCCACCGCCCTGACGGCCGGCGGAGTCCGGTCGGGCCTGAATTACGGACGAGGCGCACGATGCGGATGGCCATGGTACCGAACGGACGGAGCACCCGGCGGATCGACGGATGTCGAATCGGCGGCGGCTCGGCCGTTGCCGGTATGGCCGGCCGCGGCCTTGACACGTTGGACGCCGGCGGCTCTCGAGGTCGAGAGCCGGCGGGTCCGGTCAGCGCAGGGGAAATCCGGGAGGGCGGCGGCCACTAGGTCGCTTCGTCGTTCCGGGGTCGGCTTCACGCCCCGCCTGCGCTCACGCAGGCGGGGCTTTTTGCGTTCCGGCGCCGCCAGGCCGCACCGAGGCGGCCCGGTGTCGGAATCAACCGGTCGAGAGACCGTTACCAGGAGGAAACGATGTCGCAGGTAAGCGTCACCCAGATCCGGGAACTCCGGCGCCTGACCGGGGCCGGGGTCGGCGAGTGCCGGTCGGCGCTCGAGCAGACAACCGGGCACGTCGAGCAGGCAGTTCGCGTGCTCCGCGACCGGGCCGAGACGGCCCGGCAGCGCGACGAGCGGGACGCCAGGGAGGGAGCGGTAGGGAGCTATCTCCACCACACCGCCAAGCTCGGCGTCCTGGTCGAGGTCGGGTGCGAGACCGATTTCGTGGCCCGGACCGAGACGTTCGAGACGCTGGTGCGCCAGCTGGCGGAACAGATCGCGGCCGCGGCGCCGACCGTGGTCGACCGGGCGGAACTGCCCGCCGCGGAGATCGAGGCTCGGCGCCGGGATCTTGCCGAGCAGGCGCGCGCCGCGGGGAAGCCGGCGGACGTCGTCGACCGGATCGTCGCGGGCCGTCTGGAGGCCTACTTCGCCACGGTCGCGCTGCTCGATCAGCCATGGGTCCGCGAGCCGGGTCGTACCATCGGCTCGCTGGTAAAGGAGGCCGGGGCCCGGCTGGGCGAGAAGCTGGTGGTCCGCCGCTTCGTGCGAGTGGCGTTGGGTGAGGAGGTGGGTCGTGCCGGATCCTGACGATGACGATCGACCGCCCCGAGCCGGCGTGATGCCGGCTCGGGGCGAGTCGTTCACCTCACCACTTGGGCCGGATCGGTGGTCGCCGGGTTTTGCCCGGGGAGGCCCCCCGGACCGCCCTCACCGGACGACCCGCTCGAACCGGCGCGGGTCTTCCGCAACGAAACCACGATCGAGCCGGTAATCACCCCGAGAATGACCGCCAGGGACACGGCGACGGGGATGTGATAGAACTCCACGATCATCATCTTGACGCCGACGAACACCAGCACCGCCGCCAACCCGACCTTGAGGTAGACGAACCGGTGGACCACCCCGGCCAGGAGGAAGTACATCGACCGGAGGCCGAGGATCGCGAAGACGTTGGCGGTAAAGACCAGGAACGGCTCGCGGGTCACCGCGAAGATGGCGGGGATCGAGTCGATCGCGAACACCAGGTCGCTCGCTTCCACCAGCAGGAGCACCAGGAAGAGCGGCGTGGCCACCCACCGGACCCCCTCCTTTACCCAGAAGCGCTCGCCGTGATAGCGGTCGGTCATCGGCAGCCAGCGTCGGACGAAGCCGATGAACGGGTTCATCTCGGGTGAGAAGCTCTCGGTGCGGCGGAGCATCTTGAGGCCGGTCAGGATCAGGATGGCCCCGAAGACGTAGAGCACCCAGTCGAACCGCTCGAGGACGTAGGCGCCCGCGGCGATGAACGCGCCCCGCATGATCAGGGCGCCGATGATGCCCCAGATCAGGACCCGATGCTGGTACTGCGCCGGGACGGCAAAGTAGGTGAACAGCATCACGAACACGAAGATGTTGTCCACCGACAGC
Source organism: Gemmatimonadota bacterium (assembly GCA_016794825.1). Lineage (GTDB taxonomy): Bacteria > Gemmatimonadota > Gemmatimonadetes > Gemmatimonadales > GWC2-71-9 > SHZU01. Next base: position 853 of record JAEUJH010000165.1, on the reverse strand, counting down.
GACTTCTCGATCAGGTAGCCGGTCAGGAACTGGAGCCCGGCCTCCTCGCCCCAGGCGCTCCAGATCCAGGCCCCGAACCCGAGGGCCAGCACCACCCAGACGATGCTCCAGGTGCCGGCCTCACGGAGTGAGACGGCGTGGGCCTTCCGGTGGAAGACCCCCAAGTCGAGGGCGATCATCGCGAGCACGAACGCGTTGAAGGCGACCCACATTCCCAGCGAAATGTCCATGATCACTCGATGTGGTTACTCAGCGCGTGCTCGTTCGTTCGACGATCGCCCCGACTCGGTGGCCCGGCCGCCTCAATCGGCCCGGGGGCCGATCAGGCGGAGCGAGGGCCCGGACGGATCCGCCGGCTTGGTCGGACCCGGTGGGGCCGGCCCGCGAATGGGGGTGGTCGGGGGCTCCTTGCCGGCAGGCCTGGCACCGAGGGGGCGGGGCCAGGCGCTGGTCCCGGGCGGAAAGTGGAGGACCCGGATGTCGGCGCGCCGGGGGGATCGGGGCCTTCCGGATCGGGCAGGTCGATCGAACGAGTGCGACATGTGAGCCTCCTTGGTGGCGGAGACCGACTGGACCACCCAGTCGGGGTCCGCACGAGGCTCAACCTAGGGCAGGGTCAATGATGTCACAAATTGAATCTTTTGACGATTTCGTGGCAGAAAATCTAAGTCACGGTCTCGGGATCGGCCGGCTGACCCGCCACACCCACCAGATGAACACGGGCTGCAGCGGCAACCGGAGCCAGAGCCACCCTTCGGGCGCCCCCGCCGCCCGGGCGTCGAGGAGCATCTCGACGTTGGCGGGGAAGACCGCGATCAACAGCACGACCAGCCCGACCCCCGCCGCCGGCCGG
>JAEUJH010000134.1 GCA_016794825.1 Gemmatimonadota bacterium | reverse complement strand
GGGCGTCGTCAGGAGAATGTCTCCCATCGAGCTCATCCGAACGAGCAGGATCCGAGGCGCCAAGTTCGTGGTTCGCGAGGGGTGGCAGGGGGACCGGAAGATAACGGTCTATTAGCTTCCCACCATGCAGCCGCGCGTCGCGCGACGACTTTTCCAGGTGGCCCGGCCCTATTGGGGCCTTTTTGGGCTGGGTCTGACGTGCACGTTGATCGCGTCGATCCTCGACGGGATCACGATCGTGATCCTGATTCCGCTGCTCAAGACGCTGTTCGGTACCGCGGGCGCGCTGGCGCAGCCGAGCACCCAGCTCGAGGCGATCAGCGACCGGTTGCTCGCCCCCTTCCTTGGCGGCGTCGCCCGGGGCGAGGCGGGAACCCGCCTGGTCCTCCTGCTCCTGGCGGGCCTGCTGCTCAAGAATCTGTTCGGATACGCCGGAGGCCAGCTGTCGGTGGGCGTCCAGGAGGGGCTGGTGCGCGACCTCCGAGTCAAACTCTACCGGCACCTGCTCACCATCGATCTCGGGTTCTTCCAACGCACCCGGCAGGGTCAGCTCGTCTCCGGGATCATCGCCGACGCCGACCAGTCGAAGCAGGCGGTCACCGCCGCGCTCGGGTCGTTCTTCCAGAACATGGTCCTGATCCTCTCCTCGCTGTTCATCCTCTCGGGCATCAGCTGGCGGCTGACCCTGATCACCCTGGCCGCGGCGCCGGTCCTGGTTCTCGGCATCCAGCAGTTGCTCCGCCGGCTCCGGCGCCACGCCGGCGAATGGGCCGAACAGCGGGGTCAGCTCACCTCGACCGTCACCGAGCGCCTCGGCGCCATCAAGCTGATCCGTGGCTACGGGGCGGAGGAACACGAGATCGAGGCGTTTGCCCAGCAGTCCGATCGATACCGACGGCGGCTGATCCGGACCCAGCGGTTCCAGTCGTTGACCCATCCGGTGAGCGAGATCTTCGGCGGGCTGGTCATCATCCTGATCATCTGGGCCGCCTCCAATCCCCAGTTCATCGGGGTGACGCTCAGTCCCGAGGTCACCATCGGCTTCCTGGCCATGGCCCTCAAGATGATGGCGCCGATCAAGGCCCTTTCGCAGTTCCCGACTTCGATGGCGCTGGCGCTCGCCGCGGCCGATCGGGTGTTCGCGTGGCTCGACCGGCCCTCCCGCGAAGTCGACGCGCCGGACGCGGTGCCGGCGCGATTTACCCGCGACCTGGTGTTCGATCGGGTGACCTTCGGCTACGAGACCGACGAGGTGGTCACCGACGTCTCGTTCTCGGTGCCCAAGGGCAAGGTGGTGGCCATCGTCGGACCGTCCGGGGCCGGGAAGACCACGCTGCTCGAACTGGTGCCCCGGTTCCACGATCCGACCTCCGGCGAAGTCCGGCTCGACGGGGTGCCGCTGACCCGCCTGACCCGCCGCTCCCTTCGCGACCTGATCGGGCTGGTGAGCCAGGACACCGTCGTGCTGAACGACACCGTCCACGCCAACATCGCCTATGGGCGGCCGGGGGCGACGCGCGAGCAGGTCCAGGAGGCCGCCCGGGCCGCCAATGCTCTCGAGTTCGTCACCCGGCTGCCCGAGGGCTTCGACACCCTCCTGGGCGAGCGGGGGACCCGGCTGTCCGGCGGGCAGCGGCAACGGATCGCCATTGCCCGGGCGCTGCTCCGCGACCCGCCGATCCTGATCCTCGACGAGGCCACCAGTGCGCTCGACACCGAGTCCGAACGTCTCGTCCAGGAAGCGATCGACCGCCTGATGCGCGACCGGACCGTCCTGGTGGTGGCCCACCGACTGGCGACCGTGCAGCACGCTGACGAGATTCTGGTGCTCGACGGCGGCCGGATCGTCGAGCGGGGCCCCCACGCGGGGCTCCTGGCCCAGGGCGGCCTCTATCGCCGGTTGTACGACCTGCAATTCCGTTCCGTGGAGGAAGTGGCGTGACCGCACCGTCGGTCCTCTTGATCGCGCCGTTCGATGACGGCGAGCATGCCCATTCGTCGCAGCGGGCCCGCGCCCTCGAGCGGCTCGGCTGCGACGTGACGCAGTTCGATCTCCGGCGCCGCGCCGGCCTGCTCGGCCTCTGGGGTGGCACCGACCTCCGGTTCCGGCTGCTCAAGAGCATCCAGGTGGCCGAAGCCACCGTGCTGCTGGTCATCGGGGGGTACGACATCGACGAGAACCTGGTCGATTCGATCCGGGCCGCCACCGGCGTCCGGATGGTCAACTGGTTTCCCGACGACATGGGCCGGATCGACGAGATCGTCTCGGTGGCCCGGGCCTACGACGACATCTTCGTGGCCGGATCGGACGTCGCGGCGGCCTGCGAGCGGTCGTTCGGCCGCACCGCCGAAGTCCTGCCCCTGGCGGCCGACCCCTCGGTCTACCGGCCCCTCCGCAGCAAGGACCAGTACCGCGCCAACGTCGTCTTTGCCGGGAGCGCCACGCCCACCCGGGAAAAGTTCCTGGCCGAACTGCTGGAGTTCGGCCTGGCGCTCTGGGGCCCGGGCTGGAGGAAGACCACCCTGCGCGACTACTGCCGCGGCGAATTCCGGACCACCGCGGAGTTCGTCCGCGCCTATGGCGGCGCGTCGGTGGCGGTCAACCTCCACCACGGCATGGATGGCGGGACCTCCTACGCTTACTGCAATCAGCGGGTCTTCGAACTCGCCGCCATGGGCGTGGCCCAGGTGGTCGACGACCGGACCGATCTTCCCAAGTACTTCGATGTCGGCACCGAGGTCGTCACCTTCACCACGCCCAAGGAACTCAAGGAGCGGGTGGGAGAGCTGATTCACTCGCCCCAGCGGGCCGAGGATCTCGGCGCGGCGGCGCGCCGCCAGCTCCTGGCCCGCCACACCCACATGCACCGGGCCGCCCGGCTCCTCGAAGCCGTCGGGCTCAAAACGGACGCCAAGCCAGCCGAGGAACCGGCGGGCGGCTGACGCCGCGCCGCCGTCCACCATGTCGTTCGCGGGGGCGAGGGTCGTCCTGGTGGCGAAGTTCAACGAGCGCTATCACCGGACCGGGGGCGCGCTCCGGCGCGCGTTGACCTCCCTCGGCGTCGACGTGGCGGTCTGCGAGGAGCGGACCCGCGGCTTCGACGCGCTGCTCGGCCGCCAGCTGCCCGGTCGGCTCGAGGCCACGATCCGTCGCCATCGGCCCGATCTGGTGCTCGTCTTCAAGGGCGGCTCGCTTCCCGCCGAGGCCATCGAGACCATTCGGAGCCGGACCGCCGCCCGCTGGGTCAACTGGTTCCCCGACAGCCCCCACCTGCTCGACCTGTCGCTGGCCATCGGCCGCGCGTACGACCGCTGTTTCATCTTCGACACCTCGATGGTGGCGCGGCATCGGGCCCTGGGGCGGCAGGCGGACTACCTCGCCGAGGGGTGCGAGCCCGAGTACCATCGGCCCGTGCCCGACCCGCGGTGGCCGGTCAGCCCGATCGCGTTCGTGGGTTCGCACGAAGCCGAGCGGGCCCGGGCCCTGGCGTCGATCGAGGACCTGGGCGTCGTGGTCTGGGGTCCGGGCTGGCCCCGCGGTCCGCTCTTCGGCGACGACTTCGTCAAGGCGTTCTCGAACGCCCGGATCGCCCTCAACGTCCATCAGTTTTTCGGCGAGGCCGCCGACCGTGGTCGGTACGGCACCGGCGCCAATCGCCGGGTCTTCGAGCTGGCGGCCATCGGCACGGCCCAGCTCTGCGACGCCAAGGCCGACGTGGCCAGGAACTTCGTCCCGGATCGGGAGATCGTGCTGTTCGACTCGCTCGCGGAACTGCGCCGTCGGGCCGAGGGATTGCTGGCGGACCCGGCAGCCTGTGCCGACCTCGCCGCCCGGGCCCGGACGCGGGCGCTGGCCGAGCACACTTGGCGCCACCGGCTGGAATGGCTGCTGGCGGAGTCGACCCGATGAGGATCTCGGGCTTTACCATCGTCCGGAACGCCATCGAGCTCGACTTTCCCGTGCTCGAGAGCATCAAGTCCATCCTGCCGATCTGCGACGAGGTGGTGGTCAACGTCGGCCGCTCGACCGATGCCACGCTCGACCTGGTCCGATCGCTCGACGACCCCAGGATCCGGGTCCTCGAGACCGAATGGGACTTTGCTCGCGGCGAGTCGGTCCTTCGCGACGAAACCGCCCGGGCCATGCGGGCCTGCGCCCACCCGTGGGGCCTCTACATCCAGGCCGACGAGGTGCTCCACGAACGGGGCGCTCCCCGCCTGGCCGAAACGATTCGCTCGGCGGCTGACGACCCCCGGGTCGAGGGCGTGGTCGTTCGGTACCGCCACCTCTTCGGCGACCCCGACACCGAAGCGGTCAATCGTCGCTGGTATCGCCGCGAAGTCCGCGCGGTTCGTCTCGATCCGGCGGCCGACATCCGTCCCTATCGGGATGCCCAGGGCTTTCGACAGGGACCGGGTCATCGGCGAGTCCGGGCCCGGCTCGCCGACGCCGAGATGTTCCACTACGGCTGGACCCGCTCCGGTGCCGCGCTCCGGGGCCGCGCGGTCATCGATCGAAGCCTCTACCCGGATCGGCCCGAGTACGAGTTCGACCGGGCCGTCCTCCGGTGGTTCCCGGGGCTCCGCCCGTTTCGGGGGACCCATCCCGCCGTCGCGGCCGACTGGGTCGAGCGCCATCGACACGATCCGATCCGCCGGGTCACCGAACCGTTCTTCGAATGGGAGCACCTTCGGTTTCACGCCTCGGACGTGGTCGAGCGGTTGACGGGTCGGCGCTTCTTCGAGTTCCGCAACTACGAGTTGGTCTGACGTGACCGATCTCCGCTGGTTCGCGCCCAATCGGTTCTGCACCCTGGTGGTGCCGGCTCTCCGTGCCACCGGGCTGTCGATCGACACCGAGGGCGACGGCCCGGCCCGCGTCGCGGTCGCGATGGACGGTCAATGCGCCGTGGCCGGTTTCGAATACGCCCGCCGCCATGGCTGCCCGCTGCTCCTCTACCTCTGGGACTTGCCCCCGTGGCGGCTCGGCACCGGCCGGCCCGACGTGGTGTTCGAATGGCACGGCCGGGTTCGCCGGATGCCGAGGCTGGTGGGCGGCTATCCGGAACGATCGGGGTACTACAGCCGGATCCGGTTCATTGCCCGGCGGGCCACCTGGGTCTGGGCGCCCTCGGCCCTCACGGTCGCGGATGTCGGCCGCCGGTTCGGCGTCGCGGCCGATCGGGTGGCGTACTGCTTCGACTCCGATCGGTTCCGAGCGGTCGAGTGGGCTCCGTCGGTTCCCTATCGGATCCTTGCCGTTTCTCGGCTGGTGCCCCACAAGAACCACGCGGCGCTGATTCGGGCGGCGGCGCGGATCACGCCCAAACCTCTCGTCCATCTGATCGGACAGGGCCCCGAGGCTCCGGCGCTCCTCGCGCTCGCCCGCGATCGCGACGTGCCGCTGCGGCTCGACCAGGATTGGCAGACCGACGAGGCCATCGCCGCCGCCTATCGGGAGGCGACCGTGGTGGTGTCGCCCAGTCGGTTCGAGGGGTTCGGCCTCACGCCCATGGAGGGCGTGGCCTCCGGGATTCCCTCGGTGGCGTCCGACATCCCGCCGCATCGGGAACACCTTGGCGAGGCGGTGACCTACTTCGACCTCGAGAACGACGACTCCCTCGTGGTCGCGATCCGGGCGGCCGTGGAGCGGGGGCCCGTCGACCCGGGCCTGATGCGGTCGCTGACCATCGAGGCCGCCGCGCGCCGCTTTGCCGAGTTGCTTTCCCCGTTGCTCGATCGGGTGGGGCGATGACCGAGCTGCTCCTGGCCTTCGATTTCCCGCCGATCGGCGGGGGAATTGCCCGCTGGATGGCCGAACTGGCCCTCCGGTATCCGCCCGGTGAGCTGATCGTGTCGACCGGAACGCTGCCTGGCGCGGATGATCGCGGCTTTCCGGGCCCCATCGATCGGATCTCGATTCCGTCGAACCGGCTGCGGACCCTGCCGGGGCTGTGGGCGTGGCGCCGACGCGTGCGCGAACTCGTGGTCCGACACCGCGTCGACTTCGTCTGGTGCGCCAACATCCGACCGGCCGGTTACGTGGCCTTCCGGACCCGGTCGCGCGACGGAATCCCCTACGGCATCATGGTCCACGGGGGCGACCTGCTCCAGCTCCAGGCCAAGTACCGGCGCTCGACCGTCAAACGACGGGTGGCGCGGTCGCTCCTCGGGGGCGCCGCCGCCATCGTGGCCAACAGCCGGTGGACCGCCGACCTCGCCCGGGCGGTCCTCCGGGAGCTTGGCCTCGAGCCGGCCGACCGGCTCCACGTGGTGCCGTTAGGCTCCGATCCGCGGCGGTTCCGGCGTGGGGTCGACGCCGCCCCGGTGGCGAGCCGCCTCGGCATCCCGCCGGGTCGCTGGCTCATCACCGTGGCGCGGCTGGTGCCCCACAAGGGGATCGATCTCTCGCTGGAGGTGCTGGCCCGGCTTCGGCGGACGATGCCCGATCTTGGCCTGCTGGTGGTGGGTCGGGGGCCCGACGCCGATCGGCTGGGCCGGCTCGTCGATCGACTCGGCCTCGGTGGGGCGGTCCGGTTCCTCGATCAGGTGGGCGACGACGATTTGCCCGCCCTGTACGGCGGGGCGGTGGCGGCGGTCGGATTGTCGCGAGAGGAGGGGCTCGACGTCGAGGGGTTCGGGATCGCGCTGGTCGACGCCGCGGCTGCCGGCCTCCCGGTGGTGGCCGGCGCCAGCGGTGGCACCGCCGACGCCGTGCGGGCCGGCGAAACCGGGCTGCTGGTGCCCCCCCGCGACCCGGCGGCCGTCGAATCGGCGCTGACCCGGATCCTGGCCGACCCGGCCCTGGCTCAGCGGATGGGAGCCGCCGGGCGCCGCTGGGTCGAAACCGAGATGAACTGGGACCGGGTCGCCACCGATCTCCGCGCCATCAGTCGGGCAGCGGCCAGCTCTGCTCGACGGTAATCGCGCCGGTTGGGCAGCCCCGCACCACCCGATCGCCCACGGGCGACCACCACTGCTTCGGCGTCTTGACCGCCGCTTTCCCGTTCGGCAGGCGCGAAAAGATGTGGGGCTCCCGGGCGTAGCAGATCCCGCACCCGATGCAGGCTTCGCGGTCGACCGAGAGGGTCACCTCCCGCTGCGGATGGATGCCCGGCGGGAGGCCCTCGAGATCCCGCGGGAGCTGATCGAGGGTCGCGTTGAGGGCGCGAAAGCCCTCGGCGATGAGATACGGCGTCCGGTTGAAGGCGAACATCGAGATCCGGTCCACCCGGGGCCGGACCAGGACGATCGGTGGGTCGGTCCAGTCCCGGAGCAGTTCCTCGGCCAAGGTGTTCATCACGATCTCGAGGCCCCGGGCGTAGGTCGACGCGAATCCCTGTCGCTCCACCCCGTGCCGCCGGGCGCCGGCCCCGCCGACATCGACCGCGATGATCGGCCCGCGGCAGACCGCCATGGCCGCCCGGATCGGGAGGTTTTCCATGACCGCGCCGTCGACGCAGACGTGGCCGTTGATCGGCTTCGGCGCCAGGATCCCGGGGAGGGCGCAGGAGGCGAACACCGCGTCGCCCACGCGGGCCTCGGTCAGGCCGGGCAGGCCCCAGAGCATCTGGCTGCCGCTGTTGATGTCGACGGTGTTGATCACCAGCCGGCGGGGCAGTTCGGAAAAGGTCCGGGTGCCGACCAGCGAGGCGATCAACTGCTCGAGCGGGTCCCGGCGGTACACCGCCGGCGACAGCATCCGCTTGAGGGCCATGTCCAGGTGAGCCACCCGGAACACGTCGGCCCGCTTGAGCGCCAGGGCCCGGTCCTCCATTTCCCGGAGGGGCATCCCGGTGGCCCAGGCGGCCCCGATCAGGGCCCCGATGCTGCACCCGACCACCACCTCGGGCACCAGATCCCGCTCCTCGAGGGCGCGGAGGACCCCGACGTGGGCCAGGCCTTTGAGGCCGCCGCCGCCGAGGACCAGACTGAATTGAGAACGGGTCGCCATGGTAGGATATTATCGACGATTGATCGTCTTCGATATTCGGAGGTTCGGGTGACGGTTCATGCCGCGGAAAAGGCGGGGCAGGCGGGCGCGGGTCGGCCGGGCTACGACGTCGCGGAACTTCGGCGTGTCGAGTTCCCCTGGGCCGATGAAGCGATCTTCCTGAACCACGCCGGCATCGGGCCTCTGCCGGAACGGGTCCGGAGCACCCTCGAGGCCTACGGCCGGGACCGCGCCGCCGCCCATCGCCTGACCGAGGACCACCTCTTCAAGGTCCTCGACCGCTCTCGGGAAGTCGCCGCTCGCCTCCTCAACGCCGACCCGTCCGAAATTGCCCTCTCGACCAACACCAGCTTCGGGATCAACCTCGCCGCGCTGGCGCTGCCCCTCGAAGCCGGCGACATCGTCCTCCTGAGCGACCAGGAGTTCCCCGCCAACGTGTTTCCCTGGCGGCAGCTGGCGCGACGGGGCGTTACGGTCGAACTGGTCCCCGTCACCGACCGGGGCTGGCCCGACGAGGCCCGGATGCTCGAGCGTCTGGCCGATCCGCGGGTCAAGGTTCTGGCCCTGTCGCTGGTCCAGTTTCACACCGGCTACCTGGCCGATCTCGCCGCGTTTTCCGCCGCGACCAGGGCCACCGGAACGTACTTCGTGGTCGACGCCATCCAGGGCCTCGGTCAGGTCCCGTTCGACGTCCGCGCCACGCCGGTGGACATCCTGGCCTGCGGGGCCCAGAAGTGGCTCCTCTCGCCCTGGGGCTCGGGGTTCACCTACGTCCGGCGCGACCTGATCGAGCGACTCGAGCCGCCGCTGGCCGGCTGGACCGCGTTCGAGGGCACCGACGATCTGACGACGCTCTGCTCCTACCGCGGCGACTGGCGACGCGACGCCCGCCGGTTCGAGCTGATCACCCTGCCGTTCCAGGACTTTCTCGGCATGAACGGGTCGATCGGCCTGCTGCTCGAACTCGGCATCGACGCCATCCGCGACCACCTCCGCCGGATCAATCGACCGGTCATCGACTGGGCCGAGCGGCGGGGCGTGCGGCTCAGTTCCCCGGTCGGCGCTCACGAGTCGGGCATGGTGTGTCTGGTGCCGCCCGATCCGGCGTCCGCCTACGCCCGGCTCACCGAGGCCGGCGTCGTGGCCTCGCTCCGCGAAGGTGCCGTCCGCCTGAGCCCGCACTGCTACAACACGATCGACGAAATGGCGCGAGTGGCCGAACTGCTCGACCGGATCGTCTGACGAATCGACCAACCCGAGGCGTTCCATGACCACGCTGCTCGAAACGATCCAACGCGGGTATCGCGCTCAGTCCCCCGTGGTCACCCTGGGTGCCGCGCTCGACGGCCCCTCGATCATCACGGACCCGAAGATCGCGATCCCGCTCGCCATGATGAACCGGCATGGCTTGATCGCGGGCGCCACCGGCACCGGCAAGACCAAGACGCTCCAGCTCCTGGCCGAGCAGCTCTCGGCCGCCGGCGTCCCCGTCTTCGTCGCCGACGTCAAAGGTGATCTGGCCGGTCTGGCCGAGCCCGGCGTGGCCAACGCGCGGATCGACGAGCGGGTGGCGGCCGTCGGGTGCGACTGGGCCCCGAAAGCGGCGCCGGTGGAGTTCGTCAGCCTGACCGGGCAGCAGGGCGCGCAGCTTCGGGCCACCGTCAGCTCGTTCGGCCCGCTGCTGCTGGCCAAGGTCCTCGAGCTGAACGACACCCAGGCCAGCGTGCTCAGTCTGGTGTTCAAGGCCTGCGACGATCAGGGCCTCCCGCTCCTCGACTTTGCCGACCTTCGAGCGGTGCTCAAGTTCCTCGGCAGCGACGAGGGCAAGCCGGTCCTCAAGGAGTACGGCGGAATGTCGCCCGCCACGGTTGGCGTGCTGCTGCGGAAGATGGTGGAACTCGAACAGCAGGGCGCCGATCGATTCTTCGGCGAGCCGGAGTTCGACGTCCACGACCTCCTCTGCGTCACGCCGGACGGGCGGGGGGTGGTTACCTGCCTCGAGTTGTCGGACTGCCAGGACAAGCCCGCGCTGTTCTCGACGTTCATGATGTGGCTCCTGGCGGAGCTCTATCAGAACCTTCCCGAGGCCGGCGATCTGCCCCAGCCGAAGCTGGTGTTCTTCTTCGACGAGGCGCATCTGCTGTTCCGCGACGCGTCGAAGCAGTTCCTCGATCAGGTCGAGCAGGTGGTCCGGCTGATCCGCTCCAAGGGGATCGGGATCTTCTTCGTCACCCAGACCCCGAAGGACGTGCCGGACGAGGTCCTCGGTCAGCTCGGCAACCGGGTGCAGCATGCGCTCCGGGCCCACACCCCGGACGACGAGGCGGCCCTCCGCGCCACCGTGCGGACGTTTCCCAAGACCCCGTTCTACGATCTCCAGCAGACCATCACGTCACTCGGCATCGGCGAGGCGGTGATCACCGGGCTCGACGAGCGGGGTGTCCCCACCCCGGTGGTCGCCGCGCGACTGGTACCGCCCACGAGTCGGATGGGACCGCTCACCCCCGACGAGTTCCGTCGGGAGCTGGCATCGTCCGATCTGATGCGGGAATACGGGACGCCGATCAATCGGGAGAGCGCCTACGAGATTCTGGCCCAGCGGCTGGAGGCGGCGCCCCCGCCGGTCGCGCCGCCGCCGGCTCAGAGCCGACCGCGGGGGCCGTTCCGGGAGCCCGAAGCGCCGGCGCCGAAGGCGCCGAGGCAGGGTCCGGGGTGGGGCAAGGTTGCCGCGGGTGGAATCCTCGGGGCGTTGACGTCCAACCTGGCCCGAACCGTGGGTCGGGAACTGGTCCGCGGGGTGTTCGGGATGCTCGGGGGGCGGGCGCCGCGTGGCACCCGCCGCTCCCGGTGGTAGGCGGAAGTTACTTCTTGGTGACGGTCTCTTCCCGGAGCACCTTCTTGGAGAACAGGAAGACCAGGAACGCGACGATGATGAAATTGATCAACGCGCTGAGGATGTCGCCGAACTTGAACGTTTCCGTGTTCAGCGACGCGAGGTCGGTGCCGCCCGTCGCCATGGCCACGATCGGCATTAGCGCCCCGTCCACGATTGCCGTGACCAAGCTGTTGGCCTTGCCGCCGATGATCACGGCGATGGCCAGGCCGATGACGCCATACTGCTTCAGGAACGCCATGAACTCTTTACCCATGGGTCTCTCCGTGTGAATGATCGGGCCCACGATGGTCGTGGGCAGGTGGAGCGAACGGCACTGGTGTGAGGAAATCCCTACTCGAATGGCGGCGAATGTACCGTTCGGCCGCGAGGGCTTCAAGAGTGGCGGAACTCGGTCAGTTCCGCCCCGGCAGGCCCGGATACTCGAACGAAGACATCGGGCGGTTTGCCCGCGGGCTTACGCGACCCGGACGAAGGCGTAGTGCCGTTTGCCCTTCTGGAGGGCGACGAACCGGTCGCCCAGAAGGTCGGCTGGGGTGATCGAACGATCGGCCGAGGCCACCTTGGCGCCGTTGACGGCAAAGCCCTGACCCTGAATCCCGCGACGGGCCTCGGCCTTCGATGCCGCCAGGCCGGTGTCCACCAGCAGGTCCACCACGCTCAGACCCTCGGCGAGCGTCGTCCGGGGCACGGTCACCGTCTTCACCTCGTCCGCCACCACCGCCAGCGTCTCGACGTCGGTTTCGGCAAGGGCCCGGCCGCCGAAGAGGACCTCGCTCGCGCCGATGACTCGAAGGGCGGTGTCCTCGCCATGGACCCGACCGGTCACGTCGCGGGCCAGGACCCGCTGCGCGGCTCGGCGCCCGGGATCGGCGCGCTGCTCGGCCATGGTCGCGCCGATGTCGTCGAGCGACAGGGTGGTGAAGGTCAGGAGGAGCCGCTCGACGTCCTGGTCGTCGGTGTTGAGCCAGAACTGATAGAACTTGAACGGCGACGTCTTGGCCGGATCGAGCCAGACGTTGCCGCCCTCGCTCTTCCCGAACTTGGCGCCACTCGCGGTCGTGAGCAGGGGCATCACGGCGCCATGGACCTGGTCGCCTTCCTTCCGGCCGATCAGTTCGATGCCGGCGGTGATGTTACCCCACTGATCGCTGCCCCCCATCTGGAGTTCGCAGGCCTCGGTCCGATTCAGGTGCCAGAAATCGTACGCCTGCACCAGCATGTAGGCGAACTCGGTGAACGAGATCCCGGCGTCGAGCCGGCTCTTGACCGAGTCCTTCTGGAGCATGTAGCTGATGGTGAAGTGCTTCCCGGCGTCGCGAAGGAACTCGAGCAGCGACAACCGCTGGAGCCAGTCGGCGTTGTTGAGAAGCCGAGCCCCGCGGGGGCCGTCGAAATCGAGGAACCGGGCCAGCTGCGACTGGATGGCGCGGGCGTTGGCGTCGACGGTCTCGAGCGACAGCATCGGGCGCTCGTTCCGCTTGCCGCTCGGGTCGCCGACCAGGCCGGTGCCGCCCCCGATCAGCGCGATCGGTCGGCCTCCCAGTCGCTGGAGCCAGACCAGCCCCATGACCGGCACCAGATTGCCGACGTGGAGCGAGTCGGCCGTGGGATCGAAGCCGACGTAGCCGGTGATCGGCCCCTTGGCGAGGCGGTCGCTCAGGCCCGGCGTGGCGTCGTGGAGCATCCCTCGATCGCGGAGGGTCGTCAGGAGGTCGGTCATAGGGTCGGATAAGCTACCACCCCCCGGCCACCCCCTGCCAACCCGCCCCCCTGCCGTTTCGCCCCCCTGTCCCCCTACCTTGCCTCCCATGGCCCCCCGGGTGTTCCGGACCCTAGGTCGCTGGTGGCAATCGCCCACGATCCGGTTCCGTTTCCTCCTTACCGTCGGCGCGATCGGTTGCTTTTCGATCGCGCTGTTCGCGGGCGCCTGGTTCAACGTCTGCGCCCCGGTCGGCGCCTGCCCGTCGATCGCGAGCCTCGAATCCTACGATCCTGACCAGGCCTCCAAGGTCTACGCGGCCGACGGCCGCTTGATCACCGATTTCGGGCTCCAGCGTCGGACCGTCGTTTCCATCAAACAGATCTCCCCGGCCGTCATCGCGGCGTTCCTTTCGACCGAGGACCGCCGCTTCTATCAGCACGGCGGGATCGATTTCATCCGCGTGTTCGGATCGGTCAAGTCGCTCCTCCAGGGCAAGCGGCTCCAGGGCTTCTCGACCATCACGATGCAGCTGGCCGGTAACCTCTGGCCTGATCAGATCGACCGCAGTCAGCGAAGCGGCTTTGCCGGTCTGACCCGGAAGCTCCGGGAAGCCCGGATGGCCATGGAGATCGAGCGGAACTACCCGAAGGACAAGGTTCTCGAGCTCTACCTCAACCAGATCAACCTCGGCAACGGCGCCTACGGGGTCGAGGCCGCCGCGCTCCGGTACTTCGGCAAGACGGCCCGCCAGGTGAACGTGGCGGAGGCCGCCATGCTGGCCGCCATCCCGAAGGCCCCCACCCGGTACAACCCGAGACGCAATCCGGACTTTGCCGTCCAGCGCCGGAACCTGATCATCAACCTGCTCCGCGACCACGGCAAACTCGCCCCCGAATCGGCCGAGGCGTGGAAGGCCTACCCGCTGGCGCTCTCGTCCCGTTCCGACTTTACCGGCGTCGGTGACTACTTCGTCGAGTACGTGCGCCAGGTCCTCCAGGCTCGCTTCGGTGGCGATCTCTACCGGTCCGGACTCCGGGTCCACACCACCCTCGATCTCGACATGCAGCAGGCGGCCGAGCGGGCTATCGAGACCCAGCTCACCCGGGTCGAGGAGGACGCCAAGGCCTACGGCCGCTTTCCTCACCGGACGTTCCGGCAATACCTCGAAAAGCGCGACCCCGACGCCGACGAGGGCGACCAGGGCCCGTTCTCGCCCTACATCCAGGGGGCCATCGTCACCGTCGAGGCGCGGACCGGGTACATCCGGGCCCTGGTCGG
>JAEUJH010000103.1 GCA_016794825.1 Gemmatimonadota bacterium | reverse complement strand
GCGCCAGTTCGTCGAGGCGGCGCGGGTCGAACCGTCGATGGCCACCCGGGAGTTTCTCCTGGCGTGGGACCCGATCGCGCAACGGGAGCGGTGGCGGGTGCCCCTCGGCACGACGGAGATGCTGGGGGGCGGCGTCCTGACGACGGCGGGCAACCTGGTGATCCAGGGGACGGCCGCTGGGCAGCTGAACGTCTACCGGGCCGACAACGGCGAGCGGCTCCATCAGATCGACGTCGGCACCGCGATCATCGGCGCACCGGTGAGCTATGAAATCGACGGGGTCCAGTACGTGGCGGTGGTCGCCGGCTTTGGCGGCGCGCTCAACCCGGTGCTGGCGCCCGGCATCGTGGCCACCGAACGCGAGAACTACGGGCGGATCCTGGCCTTCAAGCTGGGCGGCGGCTCCACGCCGCTCCCGCCCAAGCGGACCGCTCAACCCGTGCCGGAACCCCCTGCCGCCGAGTGGTACAGCGACACCGCGGCGACCCGCGGGGCCGCGTTGTTTGCGCAGCGCTGCGCTCGCTGCCACGGCGGTCGGGGCGAGGCCCAGCTGTCGGCCTATCCCGATCTGCACCGGCTGCCGGCCGGTACCCACGCCATCTTCGACTCGATCGTCCTCGGCGGCAAACTGGCGCCGAGCGGCATGGCCAGCTTTTCGGACGTCCTGACCCCGGCCGACACCCGGGCCATCCACGCGTACCTGATTCGTGAACAGCGGATCCTCTTCCGGGAGTCCGCGGCGGCCAAACCCTGAACACCTCGAGCCTGACGTGACCAGTATCAGACCTGCGATCTTCGCGTTGGTTGCCCTGGCGGCCTGTGCCGCCCCGGCGCCGACGCCGGGCAACATCGACCTGGCCCGCCTGCGGGCGGCCGACGGCGAACCGGGTCAGTGGCTGACCCTCGGTCGCAACTTCAAGGGCGATCGCTTTTCGCCGCTCGAGCGGATCACCACCGAGAATGCCACCGGCCTCGGGTTTGCCTGGGAGTATCCGGCCCGGACCCGCCGCGGGCGGGTCGAGCACGGCCAGGAGGCCACCCCGATCGTCGTCGACGGGGTGCTCTACGCCTCGGGGCCGTGGGGCGTCGTCTACGCCGTCGATGCCCGAACCGGGCGGGAAAAGTGGCGATACGATCCGGAGGTGGACGGGAGCTACAACCGGAAAGCCTGTTGCGACGTGGTGAGCCGCGGCCTCCAGGTCTGGAAGGGCAAGGTGTACGTCGCCACGATCGACGGCTGGTTGGTGGCGCTCGACGCGGCGACCGGCCGGGAAATCTGGCGGGCCGACACCTTCAAGGGCACCGATCGGGTCAATCGCTCCTACACGATCACCGGTCCGCCGCAGGTGGCCAAGAACGTGGTGGTCATCGGCAACAGCGGCGCCGAGTTCGGGGTTCGGGGCTACGTCTCGGCGTACGATCTGGAGACCGGCGAGGAGCGGTGGCGCTTCTACACCGTGCCGGGCGACCCGGCCAAGGGCCCGCCCGAGAACGCCGCGATGGAACTGGCCGCCAAGACCTGGGGGCCCAAGACCGACTGGAACTCCGGACTGGGCGGGACGGTGTGGGGCGAGATGAACTACGACCCCGAACTGAACCTCCTCTACGTCGGGACCGGCAACAGCACCCCGTACTCGGGCTGGTACCGCGATCCCTCCCGCGGCGACAACCTCTTCCTGGTGTCGATCCTGGCCATCAATCCCGACGACGGCCAGCTCAAGTGGCACTACCAGCTGGTGCCGTGGGAGCTGTGGGACTACACCGCGACGTCCAACATGATCCTGGCCGATCTGACGATCGACGGCAAGCCGCGCAAGGTGATCATGCAGGCGCCGAAGAACGGGATCTTCTACGTGCTCGATCGGGAGACCGGCGCCTTCATTTCCGGCAAGCCGTTCGTGTTCGTCAACTGGATGACGGGCTTCGATTCGACCGGCCGGCCGATGATCAATCCGGCGGCGGTGTATCAGGACCGGCCGTCGGTGATCTTCCCGACCCAGGTCGGGGCCCACAACTGGCAGCCGATGGCGTTCAACCCGCGGACCGGTCTGGTCTACATCCCGGCCCGGGAGCAGGGCATGGTGATGGCCAACGTTCCTTCCTATCAGTGGACGCCCGGGGGCGGCAACGTCGGCGCGGCGGGCGCGTTCGGGTTCATCTACGAGTTGGTCGGGATGGACCCGAAGCTGTTCGAACCGATCATCAAGGCCACCCCGGGAGTTCCGTCGCTCGATACCCGGGAGGCGCTGATCGCGTGGGACCCGGTGGCGCAGCAGGAGCGGTGGCGGGTCGAACTCGGCACCGAGGAGTACGCTGGCGGCGGGGTCGTGACCACGGCCGGCAACCTGGTGATCCAGGGCGCGGCCAACGGCCGCCTGACGGTCTACCGGGCCGATGACGGCAAGAAGCTCCACGAGATCGAAACCGGCACCGGGATCATGGCGGCGCCGATCAGCTACGAACTCGACGGCGAACAGTACGTCGCGGTCATCGCGGGGTTCGGCGGCGCCCGCGCGCGCCTCTACCCGAAGGCGTCGGCCGGCTTCAAGTATCAGAACTACGGTCGGATCCTGGCCTTCAAGCTGGGCGGGGCGGCCACCCCGCTTCCCCCGGCCCGAACCCCGCAGACCACGCCCGAACCGCCGGCGCTCGAGGGCGTCACCGACGCCGTGGCCGCCCGGGGCGGGGAACTGTTCCTGGCGTACTGCGTCACCTGTCACGGCGCCCGAGGCGAAACCCGCCTGTCCAGCTATCCGGATCTCTATCGCATTCCGGCCGGGACGCACGCCATCTTCGATTCGATCGTGCTGGGCGGCAAGCTCGCGAGTTCCGGCATGGCGAGCTTTGCCGATGTCCTCAAACCCGAGGACGCGCGGGCCATCCAGGCCTACCTGGTCCGGGAACAGGCCAAGATGCGGAAAGCCGAGGGTGGCCAATGAGGTTCGTTCGCAGCGTCGTACCGTTCGCGATGCTGGCTGGTCTGGCGGCTACCGCCCAGGGCCAGCCCACCCTCGAGGCGGCCCGCGGCCGGCTGGCGGTGATCGAGGGCCGGATTCGGACGGCCGGTCTCGATTCGGTCGTCGAAGTCCGGCGCGATCGGTGGGGCATTCCGCACATCTACGCCAAGACCGTCCATGACCTCTTCTTTGCCCAGGGCTACGTGGCGGCGCAGGATCGGCTCTGGCAGATGGAGATGTGGCGCCGGCAGGGCGACGGACTCCTGGCCGAGGTCCTCGGCCCCGGCTCGTTCGAGCGCGACAAGTTTGCCCGGCTGCTCAAGTACCGCGGCGACATGGACCAGGAGTGGGCCAGCTACGCGCCCGACACCAAGCTGATCGTCCAGGCGTTCGTCCACGGCGTCAACACCTACATCCAGCAGGTTCGCGACAACCCGCCGATCGAGTTTGCCCTTCTCGGATTCAAGCCCGAGCCATGGAACGATCGGGTTCCGCTCCAGCGGATGGCGGCCCTCTCGATGACGGGCAACGCCCTCAACGAAGTCGACCGCGCGCATCTGGTGGCCACCTACGGCAAGGCCAAGATCGAGGCGCTCTTTCCGCTCGATCCGGTCCGGACCCTCGACCCGGCGCCCGGGCTCGACCTGACCGGGATCGGGATCAGTTCCCTTGGCGCGGCGGCGCAGTCGTACGGCAGCGTGACGTATCAGCGGCTCGACGGATCCAACAACTGGGTCGTGAGCGGCAAGCGGACCGCCACCGGCAAGCCTCTGCTGGCCAATGATCCCCATCGCTCCGTCACCCTGCCGGCGCTCCGGTATCTGACCCATCTGGTCGGCCCGGGGTGGAACGTCATCGGCGCCGGCGAGCCCGGGGTTCCCGGCGTGGCGGGCGGTCACAACGAGCGGATCGCGTTCGGATTCACCATCGTCGGCATGGACCAGCAGGACGTCTATGTCGAGAAACTCGGCAACTGCCCCGGCGCCAAGCTCTGCTACTGGAACCGGGGCGCCTGGAAGCCGGTTCGGGTGTTGGTCGACACCATCCCGGTCAAGGGCGAGGCGCCCCGGATCGTCGACCTCGAGTTCACCGAGCATGGGCCGATCGTGGCGAAGGACTCGACCGGCGCCAAGGGCTTCGTGATCCGGTTCGTCGGGAGCGAGCCCGGCACGGCGGGCTACCTGGCTCAGATCTCGATCAACCGCGCCACCGACTGGCGGACCTTCAAGGCCGCCGCCTATCGCTGGAAGCTCCCGACCGAGAACCTGATCTACGCGGACGTGGACGGGAACATCGGCTGGATCGCGGCGGGCCTGAATCCGATCCGATCCTGGAGCGGGCTCCTGCCGGTGCCGGGCGACGGCCGCTATGAGTGGCAGGGCTTCCTGCCCTTCAGCCAGTTGCCCCAGACCCTCAATCCGCCCGACGGGATCATCGCCACGGCCAACCACAACATCATGCCCAAGGGGTACCCGCACCAGCTCAACTACGAGTGGGCCACGGCGTACCGGGCGGATCGCATCAAGGACATGCTCGGCCGGCGGACCGACTGGACCCGGACCGACTTCGAACGGCTCCAGCACGACGAGCACAACACGCCGGCCAGCCTCCTGGTGCCGGTGCTGGTCGGCGCGGCCAAGCGGCGCGGGGCAATGAATCCCGCGATCGACCTGATGGCCCGCTGGGATTTCCTGATGCGGAAGGACGCGGCTCAGCCGGTCATCTTCACCGCCTGGCTCCGCGCCCTCGGTCCGATGATCTACCAGCCCCGGCTCGGCGACCGGGTGGGTCGGCAGCGGGGGCGCGAGTGGGACACCCCGAACCTGATCCGCCTGGTGACCCGCCCCGACCGGAGCTTCGGCGCCACGCCCGCCGCCAGTCGCGACTCGGTGGTCCTGGCCGCGTTCGACGAAGCCATGGCCCAGCTGACGAAGGAGTTCCCGGGCGACCCCGCGTCGTGGCGGTGGGGCTCGGTCCACACGGCCGCGTTCCGGCATCCGATCGCGCCGGCCTTCGATCTGCCGAGCGCCGCCCGGGGCGGCGACGAGAACACCGTCAACATGACCGGCGGCACCGGGTGGCGGCAGACGGCGGGCGCGTCCTACCGCGGTATCTTCGACACGGCCGACTGGGACAACTCGGTCGCCACCACGGTGCCCGGGCAGTCGGGACAGCCCGGCAGTCCGTTCTACGACAACCTGCTGCCCCTCTGGACCGACTACCGCTACTTCCCGCTGGTCTACAGCCGACCGGCGGTCGAACGGGAGACGAAACACCTCTTATGGCTCGAACCACAGCGTTAGGCTCACTGCGGGCGGCGGTCGCCGCCCTGGGCGTGATGGCGTCGGTTGCCGGGGCGCAGTCGGCGCCCCGGGCGGTCGCCGACGGCATCCAGTACGACGGCGCGCTGGCCGGCGCCGCCGACGTGGCCGTCTTCAAGGGCATCCCGTTTGCCCAGCCTCCGGTGGGGCCGCTCCGCTGGCGGCCGCCGGAGCCGATCAAGCCGGCCTCCGGCAACCGGCCCGCGCTGAAGTTTTCGCCTCACTGCGTCCAGACCAACCGCCTGGCCGTCTGGACCCGGACCATTGCCGCCGCGTTCGGGACCGAGGCCAAGGTGGTCGACGATCCGTTCGAGGTGAGCGAGGACTGTCTCTACCTCAACGTCTGGACCGCCGCGGAACCCCGGTCGCTCGCGCCCGTCATGGTGTGGATCCACGGCGGGTCGAACCTCAACGGTTCGGGCGCGTCGAGCTGGTACGACGGGACCGAGCTGGCGCGCCGGGGCGCGGTCGTCGTCACGATCAACTACCGCCTCGGCATCTTCGGCTTCATGGGCGATTCGGCCCTGGCGGCGGAGTCACCCCACGGCGCCGCGGGCAACTACGGCCTGATGGACCAGCTCGAGGCGCTCCGCTGGGTCCAGCGGAACATCCGCGCCTTCGGGGGCGATCCGAATCGGGTGACGGTCTTCGGCGAGTCGGCCGGGTCGATCGACCTCATGCACCTGGTGGCGTCGCCGCTGTCGAAGGGGCTGTTCCACCGCGCCATTGCCGAGAGCGGGGCCCCGTTCGCCGGCATGCCCAACCTGGCGGCGAC
>JAEUJH010000095.1 GCA_016794825.1 Gemmatimonadota bacterium | reverse complement strand
TTCCCCTCGACGCGGGCCCTCAAGAAGACCCTGGTACAGTACATCAAGCTGCATAACGAGACCTGTCAGCCGTTCGTGTGGCGGTATCGCGACCCCACCCGCCGCATGCGTGCTACATCCATTTCACCTACGGGCCACTAGCAACGCGTTGGGGCTGGTCATGCTGGTCAGGTCGACGCTCTCACTGCGTCGGGGGCTTTCGCTTGGCCGCATCGTCGACCGCCTTCTGTCGGGCGGCCGCCGCCGCTCCATTCTCGTGGGCGGCCATCGCTTGATAACGGGCGGCCCTCGTTCTCGCATCGCTGACGACCATGCTGACCGTCTGGACGAGTTGCCGGTCACCCAGAGCCCCGATGTTGACGTTGGCGTAGACTCCGCATGCCGAGCCCATCTCGGTGACTTTGGTCAGGTCGACGAACTGGACCCCCCGCCACCAACCCTCCTGGAAATTGACGCTGGCCGCGGGCAGACACACCTCGTTTCTGGTGACGGGTCGGCCTGCGCCGTCGTAGTACCACCACAGAATGGCCCCCGGGAGGCCGGCCGGCATCGCGTTGTAGACGACAGTTCCGAAGCGTTCCTTCAGCGCATCGAGCACCACGCCCAGCTCGCGCTCCTTGCCAGCGAGGTAGTTCAGCGATCTCATCATTTTCGTCACAACCGGCTCGGCCGGGGGCGGTGAGGGCGCGAACTCGATCTCGATCGATTCGGTGCCGACATCGTCCCCCTGCCGGTGATTTCTTGCCTTGAGCGCGACGACGAACGTCTGGCCCAGGGCCGGGATCTGATGTTTGAATTGATCGACCCGCCAACCGGGTAGGGTGCCGTATGCTTCGAGCCGCTTGGCGGCTTCGGCGAGTGGCATCCCCAGCGTAATGCCGGCCACATCGCGCGGCGGGGCCGGTTGCCCCACGATCGGTCGGTGGATGAGGGTTGTCAGGACGGCGCAGGTCGTGATGGCCACCATCGAGGTCAGGTTGTGGACCGGCATCGAGCCTCCGCGGGGGTCCGGCTGAGGGTTGGACGGAATCGCCGGTGAGTTGGCCTGCTAGTTGCCGCGCGGGGATCCGCCGCCCTTGCCTCCGGGGTCGGCGGATCGACGGGCCGCGCTGGCCGCGGGCCGCCATCCTCGCCCGACGTTCCTAACCTACTGTCCTCCCGCGGGGCAGTCCAGCCACTCGTGTGGGGGAGTCTGGAAGCCGGGCCGCGCTGACCCTTCGCCGCGCCCTTCGAAAGGGAGCCTTACCCATTCCCCTCACCCGATCCCGCACTGGTCTACCGCCTTTCGGTCCCGACCGATCTCACCGCCGCCCTGGCCGGAGGCCGGCGCTCCCCGCGCGCGTTAGGTGCCTGGCCATCGACACCGAAATCGAGCTTCGTCAGGCGGCGACGCGGGCTCGACCGGTCTTGAGGAGACCGGCCAGATAGACCGCCGCCACGACATCGAACGCGCCGCAGAACGCCGGCCACCACGGCGGCACGCCCGGGTTGGCGATCAGCGCGTCGTGACCGACGTCGAGGATGCCGTGCCCCGCCAGAGCCACCACCACGATCCAGAGTGACTTCCGGAATCCGACCGCGGCCGCGATGACGAACGGGGCGGCGGCCAGCACCTCGAGCAGGACCGTCTCGGTGGGTGCGCC
>JAEUJH010000094.1 GCA_016794825.1 Gemmatimonadota bacterium | reverse complement strand
GAGATACTGATGCGCCTTGGGCGGCGTCCCGGCCGGGACCGAGTCGAGGGTCTCGAAGTAGGTGTACTTGATGCCCAGCCGCTCGAACCCGATCAGGTCCCGGACCGCCTCCGGCATCGACCGGCCGGTAACCTTCTCGAGAATCTCGCCGAGGAGGATGTAGCCCGTGTCGCTGTAGTGATAGACCTCGCCGGGCCCGCCGTACGGGGCGCCGCTGTCGACCGCCAGCGCGAGTTGTTCAGCCCGGGTCCACCGATGGGTCGGCGCCGAGGTGACCCTGCCGAGGAACGCCGGTGACATGGCGTAGTCGAACATCCCGCTGGTGTGCTGGAGCAGCATCCGGAGGGAAATGACCGACGCGTCGTACCCGTCCCGCGCCAGGGTCGCCACCGAGGCGGGGAGAATCAGCGACGCGATCGGCTGGTCCAGGCTGAGCTTCCCGTCCTCCACCAGCCGGAGGATGGCCGCCGCCACGTAGGTCTTGGTGTTGCTGGCGATCCGGACCGTGTGCTCCGGCTTGAGCGGTTCGCGGGTGGCCTTGTCGAAGACCCCGACCGCGCGGGTCCACGCCAGCCCGAGCGACGGCGCCTCGACCCGGAGCATGATCCCGGGCACTTCGGGCGCGCCGGCCAGGGTCGAATCGACCAGCGCCGTCAACTCGGCCGCGAGCCGGTCGGCCGGGGTGGCGGGCGGAGCGGCCTTGCCGCCACAGGCGGCCGCGACCAACAGGCCGAAGGGAATCGTGCGTCGCAACATGGGGACCTCGCCGGAGGGAGCGCGGAGCAGTACGTTTGGACACAGAAATGTGTACAAAGAACATACTCCCGATTCCCCCGTTGGTGGAGGCTCCCCGATGACTCGACGATTCCTGACGCTGGCGGCCGTGGTCGCCGTCGCGACCCCGGCTCTGGCCCAGCGGAAACCAGCCCCGCGGACCCTCGACGCCGCGTTCGACGCCACGATCGACTCGGTCATGAAGGTCTGGAAGGTCCCCGGCCTCGGCATCGCGGTCGTCAAGGGGAACCAGGTCATCTTCGCCAAGGGCTACGGCTTCCGCGACCTCGAGCAGAAGGTCCCGGTCACCCCGAAGACCAAGTTCGCCATCGGATCGGTGTCGAAGTCGTTCACCGTCACCGGCCTCGCCATCCAGGCCGGCCAGGGCAAGTTCGAGTGGGACGCGCCGGTCCGCCGCTACCTCCCCGATTTCATGATGTTCGATCCGGTGGCCACCGAGCGGATGACCCCGCGCGATCTGGTGACCCACCGATCCGGCCTCCCCCGTCACGACGTGACCTGGGGCGCCGGTGGCCTTGGCCGCGACGAACTGTATCAGCGGCTCCGCTATCTCGAACCCAACCGCGATTTCCGGGCGGTCTGGCAGTACCAGAACCTGATGTACCTCACCGCCGGCATCCTCTCCGCCAAGCTCGCGGGCACCTCGTGGGAAGACGTGGTCCGGACCACCGTGTTCCAGCCGCTCGGCATGGCCACCGCCGACTTCTCGGTGAACGATCTGCAGCGCTCGCCCGATTTCTCCTATGGCTACGCCCGGCTCCCCAATGATTCGGTGACCCGGATTCCCTACCGCGTCATCGATGCCATCGGGCCCGCTGGTTCGATCAACGCCAGCATCGAGGAGATGGCCAAGTACCTCACGATGCACCTCAACCAGGGCAAGTTCGCGGGCCGGGAGATCGTCCCCGCCGCCCAGTCGCGCGACATGCAGGTGCCGCACATGGTCATGCCGGTGCCGGCCCAGCCCGGCCCCGGCGGCATCGACCTCGGCCACGGACAGTACGGCATGGGCTTCTTCGTGGGATCCTACCGGGGCCGCAAGATGGTCAACCACGGCGGCAACATCGACGGATTCTCCGCCGAACTCAATTTCCTGCCCAACGACTCGCTCGGCGTCGTGGTGCTGACCAACCTGAACGGCACCAACACCCGGGACTTCATCCCGTTCCTGGTCTACGACCGGCTCCTCGGCCTGACGCCCATCGACTGGAGCGGCCGCTACGTGGAGCAGTTCAATCGGGGCCGGGCTCGCGCCGATTCCGCCCGCGCGCGCGACGTGGCCTCGAAGGTGGCCGGCACCCGCCCCTCGCACCCGCTCGCCGACTACGTGGGCCGCTACAACCACCCGGGCTACGGCGATCTGACCATCCGGCTCGACGGCGACAAGCTCGCCGCCAAGTACGGGATCATCGACCTCTCGATGGAGCACTGGCACTACGACGTCTTCGAGACCTCGCCTCGGAGCACGGCGTCGCCGATCCGGTGGAAGATCCAGTTCCATCTCGACCCGGCCGGCGCGGTCACCAGCCTGTCGCTGCCGATCGAACCGGCCATCAAGCCGACCGTCTTCACCAAGCAGAAGAACTGATGGCGACCGACGCCCGTTATGCCGCCGACGTCGTGTCGGTCGACGCGATCATCACGGCCATGTACGAAGTGGTCTCGGGCCCGGCCGGTCCCCGCGACTGGGCCCGCGACCGCCATCTCTTCCACCCCCAGGCCCGGCTGATGCGCGGGCTGCCGGCGGGATCGCCGCCGGCCGACCCGCCGACGCCGGGCCTTCGGGTCATGTCGCTGGCCGGCTTCGAGGACCACGTCGCCGACCGGCTGGCCGCCGAGGACTTCTACGAAATCGAGATCGGCCGGGAGGAGTTCCGGTTCGGGCGCTTCGTCCACGCGCTCAGCGCCTACTCCTCCCACCGCCGGCCCGAGGAGCCGCCGTTTGCCCGGGGCATCAACAGCATCCAGCTCTGGTGGGACGGGGGGCGCTGGTGGATCATGGGACTCATTTGGGATTGGGAGGGGGACGGCGTTAGGATTCCCGACTCCCTCGCGCGCAAGGTGTGACCGATGCGTTACTCGTCGCTGACCCGCCGGATCGCCGGTGAAGGATCCGACGCCTGGATGGTGCACGACCTGGCGGTCGAGCGCCGAGCCCGAGGCGACGACATCATCCTCCTGTCGATCGGCGACCCCGATTTCGACACCCCGGCGCCGATCCGCGCCGCGGCCATCGACGCGCTCAACCGGGGGCGGACCCACTATTCCCCGATCGGGGGCGAGCCCGAACTCCGGAACGCCATCGCCGCCCGGGTCTCGCGCGAACTCGGCGCCACCATCGATCCCTCGTGCGTCACGGTCTTTCCGGGCGCCCAGGCCGCGCTGTTCGGGGTCAGCCAGTGCCTCTTCGAACCCGGCGACGAGGTCATCACCGCCGAACCGACCTACGTCACCTACGAGGCCGTGCTCGGCGCGCCCGGAGCCCGGATGGTGCAGGTGTCGCTCCGGCCCGAGAACCGGTTCCATCTCGACCCCGACCAGCTGGCCCGGACCATCACCCCGAAGACCCGCGGGGTCATCCTCAACTTTCCCCACAACCCGACCGGCGCCTGCCTGACGATGACCGAGGCCGCCGCGGTGGCCGACCTCTGCCGGAAGCACGACCTCTGGCTCCTGTCGGACGAGGTCTACGGGGCCCTCACGTTCGGGGCGCCGCTGGTAAGCCCGCTGGCGCTCCCGGGGATGATCGAGCGCGGGGTGCTGATCGGCAGTCTCTCGAAGTCGCACGCGATGACCGGCTGGCGGTGCGGGTGGGCGGTGACGCCCCCGGCCCTGGCCGGACACCTCGCCAACCTGGCGCGGGCGATGTACTTCGGGATCGCGCAGT
>JAEUJH010000075.1 GCA_016794825.1 Gemmatimonadota bacterium | reverse complement strand
CCTGTCGTTCACGGCGGTGGCGCTCGAGGAGATCGGGTTCCGGCGCTATCCGAAGCGAAGCGATCTCTACCGCCTGATCGGTCTCGCGATCGCCGAGAACTTCGGGTATCGCCAGATGACCACCTGGTGGCGGCTCCGGGGAACCTTCAACGTCCTGAAGAAAACCAAGAGCTGGGGGCGTATGGAACGGAAGGGGTTCGGCCCCGCGGCGGCGCCGCCGGCCAGCGGACCCAAGCCCGGGTAGCCCATCAGGCAGCCAGCCGTCCCGCTGACCTCGGCGCCCCAACGCCCGATCCAGCCGGAGATTCCATGTTCCCGATTCTCGCCCTCCTTCAGGCCGTCGCCCTGCCGACGCCCCGCCCCCTCGGCCCCGCCACCGTCGTGATCCCGCGCGACTTCGTCCAGATCATGGCGGTGGCCGAGCGCCGGGACGGCCGGCTCGTGGTGGTGGACCGGGGAGACGAGCTGGTGGCGGTGGTGGACCTGACGGCGCGGTCGGTGACGCCGATCGGCCGGGTTGGCGGCGGGCCCGGCGAGTATCGGTTTCCGGGTCGGTTGATCCCCACGGCCACCGACTCCCTGATCCTGGCCGACGACGGCAACAACCGGCTCCAACTCCTTGGGCCCGACGGCCGCTTCCATCGCCTCGTGCCTCGGACCACGCCGGGGCTCCCGGTCGAGTTGACGCCGCGGGTGGTCGGCGCCCGCGGCCAGGTCCTGGCCGTCATTCCGGGGTGGGTGCTGTTCGGCGAAGGTCAGCCGACCGACTCGCTCCCGATCATCCGCTTTACTCCCGGGGCGGCGGGCCGCGAAACCGTGGCCAAGCTCAAGGCCACGCCGGAGCCCCCGCCCCCGCCACGACGTGATCGGCCCCGGATCCCGATGATGATCTTCGGCGCTGGCGACGCCTGGGCGGCCACCCCCAGCGGGCGGATCGCCATTGTTCGGGCCCCCGACTTCCGGATCGAGTGGATTGCCCCCGACGGCGGCCGAACCGTCGGTCCGCTCATTGCCTGGAAGCCGGTGCCGGTCGCGGCCCTCGATCGAACGAACTTTGCTCGACGATTCCTGGCGACCTCGGGCGTCGGCGGAAAGGGAGGCGCCGACCGTCCGCCCGGCAGCCTCACCGCGGTCCCGGCCGACGAAATGACCGATGAAGCCGTCGCGGCGCTCGTGGCCAACTCACCCTTTGCCACCACCAAGCCGCCCTTTACTGACGCGACCCCCATCATCGCGGCCGACGGGACGCTCTGGCTCGAACGCTCCGTGCCCGCCGGGAAACCCGCCATCTGGGACCTGTTCGATGGCGCGGGCCGCCCGGTCCGGAGTTGGGAACTGCCGGCGGGCCGCCGCCTGGTGGCGGTCGGCCGATCGGCGGTTTACCTGGTTGCGAGGGATGCCGACGACAACGAGCGGTTGGAGCGGTACGCGCTGCCCGACTGAGCGGCCTGCTCAGGGGGCCGCGCGCGAATAGATCCGGCGGAGTTCGATGGTGCGAGGCATGCCCTCGAGGCGGACGTCGACCACCAGCGAGTTGCTCTCCACGTCGAGCCAGTAGGTCTCCCGAATCCGCCCACCGCGGTCGACCTTCCGCTCGACTTCGAGCCGGTTCTTGTGCCACTTGGCGGTGCTCGAACGGGGCGTCATGTCGCCCAGGGTGTCCACCGTCGTCCGCCCGTCGAGAAACAGGGGCCGCGCCACGCCCAGGTCCACCCGCATTACCACGGTCGAGTCCGTGGTTTCGATCGCGAGCTGATAGGGGGCCCGAAACAGGGATCCGATCTGCTCCGGCCCCATCATGCCCACCCCGCCTTCCGGCGCTCCCCGGCCGCCACGCCCCCCGCGGCCGCCGGTACCGCCGCCGATCCCACCGGGGCGCGGTCCGATGCCGGGGAGGCCGCCGACCCGGTTCGGCATCTTGTCGGCCAGTTCCTCGCTCCGGAGGGCATCGTAGCGCCAGTCGCCGGCAATCTTGACCCGGGGGTCGTCCGACGTCTGGCCGTGCGCCAGCCTGCCGCCGAGCCCACCCACCCACACGAAGCCTGCTGCGACGAAGTATCGAATCGACACGGGAACGCCCTCCGGAGGCCGCTACGCTGGCAATCTACGTGAGGGCGACACCCGAGGCGGGGGATGCCCGGACAGCCGGCCCCGACCGGTCCGGACGACTCAGTTCCGCCCTCCGGACCGGTTGAGCATCTGGAGGTACTGCGCCCGCTCGAACCCGGCGGGATCGGGGCACCGGAGCAGGTTCATGCTGCCGCGGAGCTGGTCGATCGACTCATACTCGTGCTCGAGCAGCCAGTGACGGAATCCCTCGCGAACCAGGGTCAGCCAGTCGGGGCCGTTCCGGAGCAGCGCCGACACCATCTGGACCACGTCGGCGCCGGCCATGACGGCCTTGATCGCGTCGAGCGAGGTATGCACGCCCCCCGTCACCGCCAATGACGCCGATACCCGCCCGGAGAGAATGGCGAGCCAGGTCAGTCGCGGGAGCAGTTCGGCCGACTGCGACAGCTCGAGGCGGGACCGAACCTCCAGCTGCTCGGGGTCGATGTCCGCCTGATAGAACCGGTTGAAGAGCACCAGTCCCCGGGCGCCGACATGATCGAGCCGGGTGGCAAAGTGCCCGAGCGACGAGTACCAGGGCGACAGCTTGACCGCGACGGGAATGGACACCCGCCGCACCACCGAATCGACCACGTCGAGCGCCCGGCGTTCGATTGCCTCGCCGGAGACGGCCAGATCGGTCGGAATCGAGTAGAGGTTGAGTTCCAGCGCGTCGGCGCCGGCCTCCTCCATCAGCCGAGCGTAGTGGAGCCAGCCTCCCGCCGTCGTCCCGTTCAGGGAGGCGATGACCGGCACCGCCACCGTCGCCTTGATCTTGACGATCTGCTCCAGGTACTCGTCCGGACCGAGCGCGAAGGCCGCCGGCGCCGGCAGGAAACTCGCCGCCTCGGCAAACGACTCGGCATACTGGTCGAAGGCATCGACCGCGCTGAGCGACTCGCGGGTCAGCTGTTCCTCGTAGAGCGAGTGCATGACGATGGCCGCCGCGCCGGCATCCTCGAGGCGGCGGACCAGCCCGAGATCGTCGACCATGGGCGACGCGCCGGCGACGAACGGGTGTTCGAGCGTGAGGCCGAGGTAGCGGGTGGTCAGGTTCATGGAGCCTCCTCGCCCGCGGGGCGTTCGGGCAGCAGCATGCCAGCCAGGTAGCGATAGGTGGCCCAGCGATCCTTGACCTCCCGCTCGGCGCGGGCCATGAGAACCTTGTGTCGGGCCGGATCGAGTTTTTCGGCCATTCGGAACCGGGCCTCGTTCCGCTGGTAGGTCGACACCGGCACGGACGGTTCCTTGGCGTCGAGCTGGAACGGCGGCTCGTGCGTGGCCAGGCGGCGCGGGTCGTAGCGGTACAGCGGCCAGACCCCCGACTTGGCGGCCAGCTGCTGCTGCTCGACGTTGTGGCTCAGGTCGTAGCCGTGGGCAATGCAGGGCGAATAGGCAATGATCAGCGACGGACCCGGGTAGCTCTCGGCCTCGACGAATGCCTTGACGGTCTGGTTCATGTCGGCGCCGAACGCCACCCGCGCCACGTAGACGTGCTGATAGCTGATCGCCTCGAGCCCGAGGTCCTTCTTGGCGATGCCCTTCCCCGCCGTGGCAAACTTGGCGGCCGCGCCCAGCGGAGTGGCCTTCGATTGCTGGCCGCCGGTGTTCGAGTACACCTCGGTATCGAGCACGAGGATGTTGACATCCCGATCCTGGGCCAGCACGTGGTCCAGGCCCCCGTAGCCGATGTCGTAGGCCCATCCGTCGCCCCCGACGAGCCAGACCGAGCGGTGGATCAGGGCGTCGGCGATCTCGACCAGCCGCCGGGCGGCAAAGTCCGAGGCGCCGGCCAGGCCGGCCTTGAGCGCCAGCACCGCCGCGCGCTGGGTGGCGATCAGGCGTTCATCGCGGCCGTGATCCGTCGAGGGTGTCAGGTGCATCAGGGCCGCCACCAGGTCGGCCGGAACCCGGGCTCCCAGTTCGAGCAGCAGGCGTTCCGCCTCCGCCCGCTGGGCGTCGAGTGCCAGCCGGATGCCGAAGCCGAACTCGGCGTTGTCCTCGAACAGCGAGTTGGCCCAGGCTGGCCCGCGCCCATGTCGATCGACGGTATACGGCGTCGTCGGCAGGTTGCCGCCGTAGATCGACGAGCACCCCGTGGCGTTGGCGATGATGGCCCGGTCGCCGAACAGCTGGGTCAGCAGCTTGAGATAGGGCGTTTCCCCACACCCGGCGCACGCCCCCGAGTACTCGAACAGCGGCAGGAGGAGCTGCGAGGTCTTGGCGTTGACCCGGGTCAACGCCGTCCGATCGGCCTCGGGAAGGTCGAGGAAATACCGGTAGTGCTCGCGTTCCCGCTCCCGAATCGGCCGCTGGGGCGTCAGGTCGATGGCCTTGTGGCGCGGATTGCCCCGGTCCTTGGCCGGGCACACCGTGGTGCAGAGGGAACAGCCGGTGC
The DNA here is from genome assembly GCA_016794825.1 of Gemmatimonadota bacterium. Classification (GTDB taxonomy): domain Bacteria; phylum Gemmatimonadota; class Gemmatimonadetes; order Gemmatimonadales; family GWC2-71-9; genus SHZU01. Next base: position 6,910 of record JAEUJH010000075.1, on the reverse strand, counting down.
AGTCCTCCGGCGCCACCTGCACCGTGTACGCCGCCCCGGCAAAGTCGGGCCCCTTCCACCCGGTCGATTGGAACGTGGACGGAGCGCCAGCGAGCGCTTCGGGCGGGTACACCTTGGTCCGGATGGCCCCGTGGGGACAGACCAGCGAGCACCAGTTGCACTGGATGCAGATGGCGGGATCCCAGACCGGAATCTCGGCGGCCAGGTTCCGCTTTTCCCATCGCGCCGTGGCCGTGGGCCAGGTGCCGTCCGGCGGGAAGGCGCTCACCGGCAGGGAATCACCCTTTCCCGCCAGGATGACGCCGGTCACCCGTTGGACGAAATCGGGCGCCTCCGCGGACACGATCGGGGGCCGGCGCCGGGTGGCTGTCGCGGTGCCTGGCACCGGAATCCGGTGCATGCCCGCCAGGGTCCGATCGACCGCCGCGTTGTTGCGTTCGACCACGACCTGACCGCGCTTGCCGTAGCTCTTGGCGATCGCGTCCTTGATCCGGGCCAGGGCCTCCTCCCTCGGCAGGACCCCGGACAGGGCAAAGAAGCAGGTCTGCATGATCGTGTTGATCCGGCCGCCGAGGCCCGCCTCCCGGGCCACGGCCAACGCATCGATCGACACCAGTTCGAGCCGCCGAGCGATGATCGTCTCCTGCACTTCGCGTGGCAGCGCCGCCCAGACCTGGTCGGGCGGAAACGGCGCGTTGATCAGCACCGTCGCCCCGGGCGCGGCCGCCTCGAGGCAGTCGAACCGGGTCAGGAAATCGAACTGATGGATGGCGACGAACGTGGCGCTCTGGATCAGGTAGGGAGCTGAAATGGGCCGGGGCCCGAACCGCAGATGCGACACCGTGACGGCGCCGGCCTTCTTCGAATCGTAGACGAAGTAGCCCTGCGCGAACAACGGCGTCTCTTCGCCGATGATCTTGATGCTGTTCTTGGTGGCGCCGACCGTCCCGTCGCTGCCGAGGCCCCAGAACACCGCCCGGACCTCGTCGGCCGGTTCGACGAACCACTCCGGATCCCACTGGAGCGACAGGTGGGTGACGTCGTCGACGATCCCCACGGTAAATCGCCGCCGCGGCCGCTCGGCCCCGAGTTCGTCGAAGACCGCCTTGGCCATGGCGGGCGTGAACTCCTTGGACGAAAGCCCGTACCGACCGCCGATCACGACCGGTCGGGTGGGCGACGGCCACGCCTCGTCGAGCGCCGCCACGGCGTCGAGGAACAGTGGCTCGCCCACCGCGCCCGGTTCCTTGGTCCGATCGAGGACGGCAATGGCCCGGGCGGTCGGCGGCAGCGCGGCCACGAACCGCGCCACGTCGAACGGCCGATACAACCGGACCTTGAGCAGCCCGACCCGCTCCCCCGCGGCCGCCAGGCGCCTAACCACGGTCTCGACGGTTTCCTGGGCGGAGCCCATCACCACCACCACCCGCTCGGCCCGCGGATCGCCGACGTAGTCGAAGGGACGGTAGTGGCGCCCGGTCCGCTCGCCGAGCGCCGTCATGGCCGAAGCGACCAGGTCGGGCACGGCCAGATGGAAGGGGTTGGAGGCCTCGCGGGCCTGGAAGTAGACGTCCGGGTTCTGGGCCGACCCCCGCAGCACCGGATGCTCCGGATCGAGCGCCCGTCGGCGGTGCTCGGCGATCAGATCCTCGTCCAGCAGCGCCGCCAGGTCGTCATCGCCGAGCAGGGCGATCTTCTGCATCTCGTGCGAGGTCCGGAACCCGTCGAAGAAATGGAGCACGGGAACCCGGCTCCGGAGGGTCGCGGCCTGGGCCACGAGGGCAAAGTCGTGGGCCTCCTGAACCGAGCCGGAGGCCAGCAGAGCCACGCCGGTCTGCCGGACCGCCATGACGTCGGAATGGTCGCCGAAGATCGACAGCGCGTGGGTGGCCACCGTCCGCGCGGCCACGTGGAGGGCCAGGGGCGTCAACTCCCCCGCGATCTTGTACAGGTTGGGGATCATGAGCAGAAGGCCCTGCGACGCCGTGAAGGTCGTCGCCAGTGCCCCGCCCTGCAGCGCCCCGTGGATGGCACCGGCGGCGCCGCCCTCGGACTGCATTTCCGCCACCAGCGGGACGGACCCCCAGAGGTTGGTCCGTCCCTCCGCCGACCACCCGTCCGCCAGCTCGCCCATGGTGGACGACGGCGTGATCGGGTAGATCGCGATCACCTCATTGGTTCGATGGGCTACCAGCGCGACGGCCTCGTTGCCGTCGACGGTCGCGATACGTGGCGTGGTCACCCCGCCAACGTAGGCCTGCCTTCGTGAAGGAAACGTGAATCAGGAAGGCAGGCTAGCGGCGCGGGATGTTGAGTCCGTGGCAGGCCGAACACATCTGCGGGTTCTTCCGCGCCAGGCGGTTGGGGTCGAAACCCGGTCCATGCGGGTTGAACCGCCGGCCGCCGACCGACGAGTGACAGGTCAGGCAGTCGCGCTCGGCGTGACAGCTGACGCAGCTCTCGAGGCCCTGGCGGGCCGCCTGCCCGTGGCCGAACAGGAACACCCGTTTGCCGTCGTGGTAGTTGGCCCCGGTGCCGAGCAGCCGGCTGGAGGTCATGCCGGCCTGGACGTGGCAGCTGGCGCAGAATTGCCGCGAGTCATGGCAATCCGAGCACGACGCCTCGCGCGCGTACGCGGCGGACGGATGCCGACTCAGGAACCCGGTCGGGTGGAAGCCGCTGGCGCGGCCCGCATCAGGCCGGTGACAGCTCAGGCACATGGTCCGCACGTGGCAGGTGGAGCAGCTCCGCTCCGCCGCCGACGCCGCCGAGGCGTGCTGGTTGCCGAACACCGCCGTGTGATTGGCCGGCTTCTTCCGGACGACCTGGGCTCCCTCCGCCCGCCCCGGGCCGGCCGAGGCCAGGGCCAAAACCGCCGGCGCCGGGACCCCGGCGTGACAGGCGGTGCAACTCTCCCGGGTGTGGCAGGTCGAGCACTTTTCCGTCTTGGGGCCGGTCTTGACGCCATGGCGGCGGTCGAAGTCGACGCTTCGATGGCTCGCCGGCGCCTTCAGTTCGGCCTTGATGGCCAGCGAGCGCGGGTCCGGACCGAGCGCCTGAATCAGCGGCGTTTCGGGCGCGTTGACGTGGCACGAAATGCAGAAATCCCGGGCATGACAGGTCGAACAACTCGCGGCGACCTTGATCGGACCGGTGCCCTTGGCCAGCGCGCCATGCCCCGCCAGGCCCTTGACCATGAACCCGGGAGCCTTGTGGCTGGGCGGCGTCCCGAACGCCTTGATCCGGGCCTCCGGCAAGGTCCGCGCTTCGACCAGCGAGAGGTGACAGGTGGCACACGCCGTGTCCGCCACCGCCAGATGCTCGGTCGGCAGCTTGTGGCAATCGAGGCACTGGCCCACGATGGCCCGGCGAGTGGTCATCCACCCCGACCCCGTCGGCTGATGGCAGCTCGCGCAGGTCGGCGCGGTGGCGCCCGTCCGGGCCGACGCAGGCCCCGCCGAGCGGCGATGGACGAGGTGATCGAATTTCAGATTGCCCGGAACCGGGCCGGTCCGCGGGGTCCAGCGGACTCGCTTCTCGATGGTGCCGTCGTGGCACGACTCGCACGAGGCCGTGGTCGGCCAAATCGAGGCACCCTCGCGCACCGCGCCGACGTGGCAGGTCTCGCACCGAGGGAACAGCTTGGCATGCTCGGGATGATCGAAGGAGTCCGGACGCGCTTGCGCCGCGGCCCCGGTGGCCAGGACCATCGACCCGGCCACGATCCCCGCCAACAGGCCCACCAGCCAGCGCGCCCTCATCGGGATCCCCCCGGCGTGACCGGTCGAGCAGCCCGTGGGAGGCGGTCGGCCGCCGAACCCAGCGTCACCACCAGCCGAGTGCTCACTCGCACCTGGTTCAGATCGAAGGCGGCGGCATCGGGCCGTCGGCGCTCCTCGCCGAACCAGCCGATGTCCGACGCCAGGCGGAGCCGCTCGGTCAGCTTGACGTCGCCACTCATCGAAACCCAGTTGACCTTGGCATCGCTGAACCGGAACTCGAGGGGACGGTCGAGGGTGCCGGCGCGCGCGGAAAAGAACGCGGCGTCACTCGGCCGCCAGGTAATTCCGCCGTCCACGGTCCGCGAACTGGCGCCCGGTCCGAACTCGCTCCGGAGGCCGGCCTCGAGAGTCCATTGCGGCGTGACCGACGCCGTGGCCCCGATCTGGGCTCGCCACCCTCGGTCTTCCGCGCTGACGAGCGGGGTCTCCGCTTCGTCGGGGTCGAACCAGTATCGCTCGGCCTGTCCGCGGATCCACAGCCCCCGGATCGGTTCGACCGCGGCGTTGCCCCGCACCGATCGGAACGGCACCGGGCTGAAGGCGCCCCAGATCGTCCACAGATCGAAGAACGGCCGGTAGCGGCGCGCCTCGACGGTGCCATACCAGCGCCGGTCGGTGTACGTGGCGCTCGCCTCGGCGGTGCCCCACCAGCCGTTGACGAAGTCGTACTCGGCGCCGCCCGCGACGCGGAGCTTGCGAGCCAGATGCACCTCGGCACTGGCCGCCGCCCGTTCGGACACGAAATAGTCGACGTCGGGATCGACCTCGCGCCGGTACTCGGCCCGGAGATCGAATACCCGATGTCGCCAGGCGACGTCGGCCCCCACCAGCAACTGTCGCGAGCGGGGCTGATAGTCGTCGAGCGGATTGAGGGCCGGACTGGTGACGGGCAGCGCTACCGCCCGGGCCAGCCCCCAGCCCCCGTAGCCACCCACCTCGAGCCCGCCGCCGGCAAACCGGTAGCTGGCCCGGCCGCCGTCGAATCCCTGATAGCCAAGGCGCCCCGTCACCAACTGTCGGCCGACCCGACCCGTGAGCTCGGTGGTGGCATACTCGGCGTAGCCCTCGGTGAGGACCACGTTCGGCTCGGTGCCGGGCCAGACGGCCTGGCTGGCCAGGTCGGTCGCCACCCGGCCCGAGGCCCGGATCGTGAGCCCACGGACCCCGAAGCCCCACGCCGTGAGGTCGGCGGTGGTCGTCAGGGGCTGGCCGCGGAGCCGAGTGCCGGGACGGAAGTAGTAGCAGTACCCGGGCGTTCCGCTCCCGCAATCGACGGCAAAGCCGTCGGGACTCGTGGGCCCCTGACCGGCCTGTTGGACCACGGCGGACGCCGGAATGCTGTCGAGATCGATGCCCCGGAAGCTCACCGACTGGTACCGCGCATCGAGCTTGAGCTTGTAGCCCTGGGCCAGGAGCGGCACCGGCCCGAGCCCCGCGGCAACCGCGGCCGCGAGGATCATGGGGCGGAGTCGACCGTGACGGGGCCGAATCATCGGTCGGCGTCCCGGAGGGTGGCCCGCAGCAGGTGCGACCGATAGGCCTGGGGCGTCGCCTGGAAATGGCAGACCGTGCATTCCTTGGCCGGGTAGTGCTGCTCCTGCGGCTGGTGGCACATCAGGCAGAGCGGCCGGGTCGGCGTCAGCTCGGCCACGACCTTTTCGGTGTGGCAGGCGTCGCAGGCCTGGTGTGCCACGGCCGGCCGGGCGTGAGACGCCTTCCAGTCGAGTCCGGTGTGACACGTCGCGCAGGCTGCCTTGGTGGCGTGATGGTCCTCATGACAGTTCTGACAGGTCTTGACGGCCGCCTCCGGCGCCAGCGACACCGACGTCGTGTGACAGGTCACGCAAGCCACCGACTGGTGGGCCGGATGGGCAAACGGCACCGACCGGGTTCGCGGCGCCTTCTCGGGAACGGTCACCGTCACCGAGGTGGCCAGCAGACGCGTCAACTCGTCGGGCTGGTGGCAGGTGGCGCAGTCGTTGGTCTTGGGAGCCTGATGATGGCAGATCTGGCAGCCGCGGGGCCGCTCGAAGGTCAGGCGTCCGTGGCGTACGTTCGAGGTATGGCAGGTCAGGCAGGTGAGGCGGCGGTGTTTCGGATGGGGGAACGAGTCGGCGACCGACGAAGCAACCGGGGCCCGGCGCGGCGGCGGCGTGGGCCACCCCCACCCCAGGAACCCGGTGATCGGTTCGTCGGCGGCCGGTGCGGCGGCGGCGTCCGCCTCGCGCTTCAGCGCCCGCGTGGTATCGAAGGGTGCCGGCGGGGAAAGCCGCCGACCCGAAACGGCCGCCTTCCGGACGTTGTCGTGACAGGTCTGACAGTCGCTCGGATCGACCTTGGCCGAATGCGGCTGATGGCAGACGATGCACTCCTGGCCGACCTTCCGGTGCGCCACTCCGACGTGGAACGGCTCGTTCCGCCAGTTGTCGTGACATCCGGCCGACGTGCAGGTCCTGGCCGCTTCCGCCGACGACGCCTGCTGGTGCGGATCGTGGCACATCCCGCAGGTGCCGTTGTGAGGGTCTCGTTCCGGATCGAAGCTGGCCAGGACCGCCCGCATCTCATGACACGAGAGGCACTGCTTGTTGGTCGGGACGAGGGTACCCGCGGCCGAGTCGCGGGTAGCCAACTTGGGTACGTCCGCCGTGAACTGGTGGCAGGTCACGCAGTGGAGCGACGTCTGCTCGGCCATCTTGCCGAGCTTGATTTCGACCGACTCGTGACAGCCCTCCTGCATGCAGGTCTTCGATACCGGCACGAACTTGTGGACTTCCTGCCCGTGGCAGGTGACGCACTCGACGTCCTTGAGCGCGGTGGAGTCCGACTCGAGGTGGACCCGGTGGCCCGCCGTCGTGACGATCCGCTGCCACTTCTCCCGCTGGTCCTTCCCTTCGATGTGGCACTCCGCGCATCGAGCAGTGGGAACCTTGGCGTGGGCCCCGATCTTTTCCGGCCGTTCGGCCACCCAGAGCACGAGCTGCCGGGTACTCGCGTAGATCGACTGCTGGTGGCAGGCGTGGCATTCGAGGGAATCGTGCTTGCCGGCCTTGGCCTGGAACGCCCCGAAGGGCTGGCTCATGACGTGGCAGCCGGTGCAGAACCCGTTGTCGTGCTGCATGTAGTTCCAG
>JAEUJH010000067.1 GCA_016794825.1 Gemmatimonadota bacterium | reverse complement strand
GCCAGGTCGCGGATCCGGAGACCGGATTCGGTCTTGTAGCGCGTCCCGTAGGCCAGCCATTTCCCGTCGGGCGAGAGCGTCGGCCGGAAGGCGGATCCCTGCCGGGCCGACATGGCGGTGTGGGTTCCGGCCTCCCGGTCGTAGACGCCGAGCTGGTAGGTGGGGAACCGGGTGTTGTACTGGAAGCCGTCGTCGCGCCAGGCGTACCAGACGTAGCGGGGATCGGAACCGAAGGCGGCGCCTAACGTGAAGCGACCGGCGGGCTCGCGGATCAGGGGCAGCCCGCTGCCGCCGGTGGCGTGATAGAGCCAGAGCTTGGCGGCGCCGGGTCCGGCCGGCCCGCGGGTGACGACCAGCCCGTTGCCGTCGGGGGTCCACTCCGGAGAGGACACGCCCTGGAGGTTGCCCCGGGTGATCTGGAGGGAATCGCGCCGGTCGAGCGCCATGGTCCAGAGGTGGTCGCTCCCGCTCCGGTCGGAGATGAACGCGATCCGCTTGCCGTCGGGGCTGATCCGGGGCTGGGCGTCGAAGGCGAGCCCGCTGGTCAGGCGGGTGGCGCGGCCTCCGCCGATCGGGAGGGTGTAGAGGTCGCCCAGGAGGTCGAAGACCAGGGTACGACCATCGGGGGTGATGTCGACCGACATCCAGGTACCACGGCTGGTACTGAGACGGAACGTCCGCGCCGACGCCTGCAGCGGCAGGCCGGCGGCCGGCCGAGTCCGGGCGGTATCCTGAACGAACGCCGAAGCGGGCGGCGATGGAAACGACGACCAGAGCGCGGCGCTCGCGACGAGCCCGAAGACCATGACGAACTCCCGAATTGGGGTGAAGCCAGCCGTGATATGGTACCGTTCGTAGGGCCGGAGCGTGAGGTTTCGAGTTCGAACGACTTGACCGGCCGTGGCCCGGCTCCGAGGTTCCGCCAATGCGTCGCGATCCATCCCGCAGCCCAGCCGAACCCCGGTTCGACGACACCGCCGTCGCGGCGTTGCTCCGCCAGGTCGCGGCCGGCGACGTGGTCGGGGTCCGGGCCGCGCTGATGGCGGCGCCCGGTCTGGCCAACGCGATCGGCCCCCACCCGTTCTGGGGCGGCCGGCCGCAGCCCCTTCACGTCGCGATCGAGAACAATCGGCGCCGAATGGTCAACCTGCTGCTCGACGCCGGTGCCGACGTCGACGGCCGGAACGACGGGTACGACGGTTGGTCGCCGCTCCTGGTGGCGATCGCGAAACGGCGCCGCGGGCTGGTGGCCCTGTTGCGGGAGCGCGGCGCCCGGATCGGCCTGGTCGAGGCGCTGGCCCTGGGCGACGACGCTCGAGTGCGGCGCCGGCTCCCGAAGGCGGACCAGCCGCTTCCACCGGCGCCCAGCGGTGGTTCGCTGCTTCGGTTTGCCCTGACGCCCCGGTCCGTCGACGTCCTCCTTGCCCGCGGCGTCGATCCGACCGCGCCCGACCGGTGGGGCGGCACCCCGATCTCGACCTGGAGTCAACTTGGCTCGGTCGGAAAGATGCTGGTGCGCCATCTGATGGCGCGCGGCGTGCCGGCCGAGCCGGCCGCGTTTGCGCGGCTCGGCGATCGGAAAACCCTGACGGCACTGGTCCGACGCGATCCCGCCGTTCTCCGCGACCCCACCGTACTGATGGCGGCGGTGGACGGAGGCCGCCACGCCCTGGTCGCTTGGTTGCTCGAGCTTGGCGTCGATCCCGGGAAACGGACCCTGACCGGGTCGAACCAGACTCCACTCCACACCGCGGCCTGGAACGGCGACCTCCGGATGGTCGAGCTCCTGCTCGCCGCCGGCGCCGACCCGACGGCGCGGGACCAGGAGCACCGGGCCACGCCCGGCGAGTGGGCCACCACGGCCATCGAGGTGACGGGCCGCGGTTCCTGCCGGACGGTGGCCGCACACCTCGCTAGGGTCGAGGCGGGCTGGCCGCGGGCGGCGCCACCTGGGGGCCGGTGATCGTGTAAGTGATCGACCCGTTCGGCAATCCGGTCGGCGGCGTGTCCTGTCCCATTTGATAGTCTCCCGTAATCGAACCATCGGGGTTGAGCTTGCCGGTGAACTTGACCGGCACGTTCGGGAACCCTGCCACGGTCCCGGTGCCCGTCGCCACGATGGTGCCGTCGGTGGCCAGGGTGCCGGTGACCGTCACCCACGGCGCCGGGCCGGTGATGGTGATGTCGATTTCGCCGGCCTGACTCGCGCCCGCCGCGCCGGGCGCGGCCAGGGGCGGA
>JAEUJH010000045.1 GCA_016794825.1 Gemmatimonadota bacterium | reverse complement strand
ACCTCGGCGCGGAGGAGCCGCTCCCGGAGGGCCAGGCCGGCGTCGCCGAGGCCCTTGGCCTGAACGTGCTCGGCCAGGCGGACCAGGCTCACCAGTTCGGCGCTGCGGGGCGGCTCGGCGCCCGCCAGCCGGTCGCGGATGGCTCGGAGGAGGTGGCTCTTGCCGGACCCGCGGGTCCCGACCAGGAGCAGCAGGTAGTGCATCCTGGGCGTCTCCGCCACCATCCGCGCGGCCGAGAGGGCCGCCTGGTTCGCGGGGTCGGCGACGAACGAGGCGAAGGGGTCGGTCACAGCGTGGGGGGCCGGGCCGCCAGGCGTTGGAGCACCACGGTCGACAGCGCCTTGAGGGTTTCGAACACGCCGGTGCCATGGAGGGCATCGGCGGGGAGGCTCGGGACCGATCGGAAGTTGAAGGCCTCGTCCAGCTCGGGCGCCGACAGCACCAGGTCGGGCGGGAGGTCCTGCTTGTTGTACTGGAGGACGAGGGGCAACTGCCGGATGTCGACACCCTGCTCGAGGAGATTCTCCTGGAGGTTCTGGAAACTCTCCACGTTCTCGTCGAAACGGCGGGCCTGGCTGTCGACGACGAACACCACGCCGTCGGCGCCCTGGAGCACCAGCCGGCGGGTGGCGTTGTAGTAGACCTGACCGGGCACGGTGTAGAGCTGGAACCGGGTGGTGAATCCCGAAATCACCCCGAGTTCGATCGGGAGGAAATCGAAGAACAGGGTCCGGTCCGACTGGGTGGCGAGCGACACCATCCGGCCGCGCCGGGCTTCCGGCACCCGCCCGTGGATGTACTGGAGGTTGGTCGTCTTGCCGCACCGACCGGGGCCGTAGTACACCAGTTTGCAGGTGATCTCGCGGGCCGTGAAGTTGACGAGCGGCATGGCTACCGTCCGAAGAGAGCCCGGAGGCTCGCGTTCAGGTCGTCCTCGAAGGTCTCGGGCAGCACTTCCCGGCCCGGCAGCGTCCGCGGGGCGGTCTTGACCAGATCGTCCACCATCCGACCGAAAAAGAGCTGGACCAGGCCGATCGAGGTGTCCGGTCCGAACACGGCGAGCCCGATCCACTGGGCGTCAGGCATCGAGAACGGCGCCAGGAAGACGCCCTGTTTGCCACCCTGGTGGACGATCGCGCCGAAGGTCCCGGCACCGGTTTCCCGGGCCAGCTCGCGGGTCGACGCCACGATCCCCGCGCCGAGGGCGGCGGCCGTCATGACGTCGAGCGAGCGGGTGAAGCCGTGCTGGGCGACCACCTGCCCCGCCGAGGTCATCAGCAGCGCCACCCGAACTTGCGATTCGGCGACGAAGGTTCGGAGCGGGCCCTCGACCCAGGGTTCGAGCGCGCGCATCAGTTCAGGCGTCCCGCCGCGTCGAGGAGGGCCAGCCGGACCTCGCCGATGTTGACGTCGTTGCCGGTGACCGCCACCAGCAGCAGTCCCTCACCGCCGGCGGCGACGAAGAGCTGGCCGCCCGTGGCCTGGAGCAGCATGACGCTCATCGGGGGCGTGTGAAGGGTCCGGGTCAGCGCGGCCAGCCGCTGCGCCAGCCGGGCGGCGAAGGCGGCCGCGGCCTCGGTGGCCTGCCCTTCGAGCGCCGACTCGGCCACCACCAGACCATCGTCGGCCGCGACGAGAATGGCGCTCTTTACCCCGGACACCCGGGTGATGTCGTCGAGGACCATCTGTTCGCGCGCGGTCATGCCAGCTCCTCGAGCCACTGCCGGGCCTGATCGACGGCCTTGTCGGCGATCCGGGCCAGCCGACCCGCCGGCACCTCCCGGCCGCGCATGACCAGGAGGAGCGTTTCGGAGGTCGGGGTCCGGAGTTCGTAGTTGACCGCGCCGCTTTCGATCGCGATGGCGCGCCACTCGCCCAGTTCCAGCATCCGGGTGGCGCGCTCGGCCTCGCGGGACACGCCGGCCAGCGCCGCGGCCACGGCATCGCTGGCGTCGACGCCGTCGCTCCGTTCCAGTTTGCCGCGGAGGACCCGACCCTGCTGGTCGAAGAGGAGCGTCGGGGTCGCGTCGACCGCCGCGCGGGGCTCGGCCGGGGCCGGCTCGGGCGCGCCCGCCGCGGGCTCGGTCCGGCTCACCATCATCGAGCGGATCCGCTCGATGGCGGACGCGAGGCTGGTATCGGCCGGCGCGAGTTCGAGCGCCCGGGTCAGGTGGCGGACGCTCCGCCCCAGATCGCCGGTTCGATAGGCGATGAAGGCGAGGCCCTTGTGGGCCCCGAGGTGATCGGGCGCCAGACGGAGGACCGTGGTCCAGGCGTCGAAGGCGCCGTCGCCGTCGCCCTTGTCGGCCTGGATCCGGGCCAGCAGGTCGTGCGCGTCGGCCAGTTCCGGATACCGCCCGGCGCCCCGCCCCGCCACGGTCAGCGCGGCGTCGAGCTGTCCCTTCCGCCGGAGGGCCTCGGCCAGGCGGAGAAACACCAGGCTGTTGGGGTCCTGGGCCAGCTCGAGCGTCATCGCGGCGATGTCGTCAGTCATGCGTTCCTCGGAGCAACGCCGCCAGCTGCCGGGCGGCGGGAATCGCGGCACCCACGGTAATCACTTTCCGTTCCTCGTCGGAACCTAACGACGGGAGGGCGAGCCAGGCCTCGAAGCCATGGACCGCCTCGTCGAACCGGCCCGACCCGAGCAGGGCCCACGACAGGAGCCGGAGCCCCCGGGGCCCGCCCGGGTCGAGGCGGACCACCTCGCGCAGCACCAACTCGGCCTCGCCGAAGCGGCGTTCGGCCAACAGGACCCGGGCCAGCACCAGATGGGCCTTGGGGTCGTCGGGAAAGGCGGACACCGCGGTGTCCGCCACCGAGCGGGCGGCCTCGAGGTTCCGGGCGTGGAGCTGGCGCTCGGCCTCGGCCACCAGCGAGGCGGCGTCCTCGCGGGGGGCGGCGGCGGCCGACTCCTTGGCCGGATCGCGGAGCAGCACGACTCCGGCCGACGAGAGGCCGAACACGGCGCGGGCGACGTCGAACTCCGGTTCGCCGATCGTGGTGGCGATGGCCTGGAGGTCGCGGCCCCCGTCGCAGGCGGCCAGCACGCGCCACTCGAACGGATTCAGGACCAGGCTGCCGGGCTCGGCGTCCTGCGGGCCGGCCAGCCGCGGAATGACGCCGAGGTGCGGCACCCGGGCGCGGATCCGGGACCACTCGTCGATGCGGCGCGCCGCCTCGAGCAGCAGGGCCTCGACCGAGATCCGGACGTCGGCGTCGCGCGGAATGGCGGCGGCCGGCACTTCCTCGAAGACGAAGTGCCCCTCCGACCAGCCGAGAATCGTAAAGACCACTTCCTCGATCTGGGCCCGGACCTGGGCGGCGAGTTCCTTGGCCGAGAGCGCGCCAAGGGACACCAGGATGGCGCCGATCCGCCGACCGTCGCCGGCCGACTGGAGGCCCTGGGCCCGGGTCAGATCCTCCTGCGCGACCCGTCCGGTCTTGAGGAGCTGCTGGCCGAGGAGATGCGGGTTCGACCGGATCGTGGCGGCGACCACGGCCGCCTCGTGGAACCAGATCACGCCCTCGTTGTGACGGAGCTCGGACACGACCTTCAGCATCCCGGTCTTCTTGCCGAGATCGAGGAGCTGGAAGACGTCGTGGACGCCGAGTTCGCGGAGGGGGCCCTGGATCGCCATCAGACCTCCACCGGCTGGAGAATGTGGACCAGGTCGCGAGTCGACCGCGCCTCGGCCCGGGCCGCGGCGGCGAGCGGTCCGGTCGGGTTGAGGCCGACGACCTGATCCCAATCCTCGATGGCTTCGGCGAACTGGCCGAGCGCGTTGAGCGACAGGCCCCGGTGGAACCGGGCCAGCGCATGGTCGGGCACGAACTTGAGGACCCGGTTGAAGGCCGTGACCGCATCGCGGTGGCGGCGCTCGTCGGCGAGGGACCGGCCGAGGAGCACCAATGCCTCGAGCGCGTAGGGCTCGAGGAGGAGCAGCTCGACCAGGAGCCGGGTCGATTCGGCCGGCCGACCCTGGCGGCGCAGCAGCTCTCCGAGGGCCAGGCCCGCGTCGACGAAGGTGGGCAGCACCGCCAGGGCCTGCTCGTAGGCGGCTCGAGCCTCGACCAGCTCGCGCCGTTCCTCGCGCACCAGGCCGGCTTCGTACCAGGCCTGGACGTGCCCGGGGTCGAGCGCCAAGGCCGCCTCGAGGGCCGTCAGGGCTTCGTCGGTGTCGCCCAGGCGGCGACCGATCCGGCCGCGCAGGACCAGGAGGTCGGCCCGACCCGGCGCCACGGCCAGGGCCCCGAGGACGTCGTCCTGGGCCCCGTGGAGGTCGCCTAACGAGAGGCGGATCTTGGCCCGGAGTTCGAGCGGGTCGGGCGACGAGGGCTCGGCCCGGACCAGCTGATCGGCGACCGGCCGGGCCTCCTCGGCGCGGCCGAGGGCCAGGAGCGCGGCCGCCTCGCCCCGAAGGACGTCGGGCGCCTCGGCGGCGGATTCCTTGGCCTGGCGGAACCGCTCGAGCGCCTCGCCGTGGAGCCCCCGCCGCGCGTAGATCTCCCCGAGGAGCGCGATCCCGGTGGCGGTGGCCCCGCCCCGCCGCAGCGCCAGATGGACCTCGGCGGTGGCGGACTCGAGGAGTCCCTTGGCGAGCAGATCGCGCGCGAGGGCAAACGGGTCGGCCGGGACGGCCTGCCGGGCGGTCTCGCTCGGAGCCAGCTCGCCGAAGAGGCCGTCGAGCACCGCCGGATCGAAGTCGAAGTCCTCGCCGACCGAGGGCGTGGGCACGTCGGCCACCAGCGCCGGCGCGATCGGCACCAGCGATTCCTTGAACTGGAGCTCGATCGAGAGCGAGAACTTCTGGGGTACGTAGAACGGATCGAGCTCGAGGGCGCGCCGGGTTTCCCGGAGCGCCTCGTCGAACGCCCCGAGCTGGCTGAGCGCGAAGCCGAGGTTGTAATGCGCCGGGGCGCACTGGGGATCGGCCTCGACGGCGCGGGCAAACGCGTTCCGGGCGTCGGAGAACCGCTTCAGCTCCATCAGCACCAGACCGACGCCGTTCCAGGCGATCGGGTGGTCGCCGTTCTGGCCGAGCACGGCTCGATATCCGTCGAGCGCGGCCTGGAGCCGCTGCCGCTGGAAGTTGAAGAGCGCGAGGTTGAGCCGGGCTGCCTCGAAGTCGGGGCGGGCCGCGAGCGACCGCTCGAACGCCGCCACCGCCGGATCCGGCTCGGCCTCGCC
>JAEUJH010000034.1 GCA_016794825.1 Gemmatimonadota bacterium | reverse complement strand
CGATGACCCCACCGCCCGACTTCGGCGCCGCGATCCGGCTCGCGAGCGACGCCTGGGAGGAGGTCCGGCGCAGCCCGTTCGTCCAGCAGAACCTGGGCGATCCGCTGACCCGGCTTCCCGAAGTGTCCTTTGCCGAGGCCTCGCGTCGGGCCGCGGTGGGCAAGGACCTCCTGACCCGGCTCGACGGCCTCGACATCGATGGCCAGCCTCACGACCTGGCCCTGACGCTCCGGCTGGTCCGGTTCCGCGCCGCGGTCTGGGCCCGGGAGGCGGACTGGTACTGGACCGTGGTCGACCCCCTGGGCGTCGGTTTCTTCGGCCTGTTCCTGCCGACGGCCTACTGCGGCGGATTCCTGCTGTCGACCATCCGGCCGGCCCTGGCCGCGTTCCGGTTCGACGCCAGCGGCGATTGCGATCGGTACCTCGGCCTGATCGCCGACTACTCCCGCCTGCTCGATCAGATGACCGACCGAACCGTGGGCCAGGCGGAGCGCGGCATCCTGATCCCGACGCCGCAGCTGACCCAGGCCAACGCCCTGGTGTCCGCCCTCCGGGCCCAGGCGCGGGCGCTCTGGGCCGTGGCGCCCGAACGGCTCGGCGCCCTGGCCGGCGGCGGCGCGTTCCTGAAGGAAGTCGGTCGGCGGATCGAGGCGGAGGTCGAGCCCGCGTTCGATCGACTCGCGGGAGCCCTTGGTCCGGGGTACGCCGCCCGCGCGCCCGAGACGGTCGGGATCGGGCAGTATCCGGGCGGCCGCGAGATCTACGGCGAACTGGTCCGGCTCCACACCACGATGGACCTTTCGCCCGAGCAGGTCCATCAGCTCGGTCACGAACGGATGGCCCGGATCCAGGCCGAGATGAAAGGGATCCGCGACGAGGTGGGGTTTGCCGGCGACTCGAAGGCGTTCCTGGCCCGGCTCGACCAGGATCCCCGGTGGCGGGCCGACACCGCCGAGGGGGTGGCAGCCGTGTTCCGGCGCTATCTGAGGCGGATCGAGCCGGCCTACGCCAAGGTGTTTGCCGCCGGCCCGAAAGCCGGGTACGACGTGGCGCCTCTGCCCGAGGCGCTCCAGGCGTCGATGACCTTCGGCTTCTACGACGTGCCGAAGCCCGACCGCCCGGTGGGGCATTATCTGTTCAACGCCGCCAACCTCACCAAGGCGTCCCTGTTCACCCTCGGGTCGCTCACCTACCACGAGCTGATTCCGGGGCACCATCACCACCTCGCCTCGCAGCAGGAAAACCGCGGCCTCCATCCGTTCCGGGCCCACAGTTTCGTCAACGCCTACAACGAGGGATGGGCGGAGTACGCCGCCACCCTGGCCGGCGAACTGGGGATGTACGCCGAGCCGGAAGAGCGCTACGGCCGGCTGGCCATGGACGCGTTCCTGACCTGCCGACTGGTGGTCGACACCGGGATGAACGCGCTCGGGTGGACCCTGGAGCAGGCCCGAGCCTACCTGCGGGAAAACTGCACCATGGCGGAGACGGAAATCCGGACGGAGACGATCCGCTATTCGTGCGACATCCCCGCCCAGTCGCTGGCCTACAAGCTGGGCGACGGCAAGATGCTCGAGTACCGGGAGCGGATGCGGGCCGCGCTGGGACCGCGGTTCTCGCTGCCGGCCTTCCACGCCGCGGTCATCGACGCGGGCGCTCTCCCTCTTCCCGATCTCGCCTGGCACCTGGAGCGCGAGACCGAACGTCTCGCGGCCCGCCGATGACCGCCGCGACCAGGCCCTGGGACCTCTATCCACCCAGGCGGCGGTGGACCTTCCTGGCCGTGCTGTTCCTGGTGTCGACGTCGAACTACGTCGATCGGAACATCATCGGTGTGCTGCTCGAGCCGATCAAACGGGAGTTCGGAGTTTCGGACACGATGCTCGGGCTGTTGACGGGCTTCTCGTTCGCGATCTTCTACGCCACCCTCGGCATCCCGGTCGCCCGGTGGGCCGACCGGGGCGATCGCAAGATCATCCTGACGGTGTCCCTGGCCGCGTGGAGCGTGATGACGGCGTTCTGCGGCATGGCGCAGTCCTTCGTTCAGCTGGCCCTGGCCCGGATCGGCGTGGGAGCGGGAGAGGCGGGCGCGCTGCCGCCCGCGCAGAGCCTGATCGCCGACTACTACCCGCCGGCGGAACGAGGCAAGGCCCTCGGCACGTTCATGATGTCGTCGATGGCCGGGTACGTCCTCGGCGTGGTGGTCGGGGGGCAGATCGCGCAGGCGTACGGGTGGCGGGCCGCGTTCCTGACCGTCGGCCTTCCGGGCCTGCTGCTGGCGGTGGTCACCTACCTCGTCCTCGACGAACCCCGGCGGCAACCCCGGTTCGCGGTGGCCCAGGCTTCGATGGAGCCGCTCCGGACGTCGATCAAGGCGTTGATGGCCAAGCGGTCGTTCGTCGACATCACGATCGCGATGGTGCTCTACTTCCTGATGGCGTACGGCGCGTTCGTCTTCACGGTGTCGTACCTGATCCGGACCCACGGGCTCTCGGTGGGGCGGGCCAGCGCGATCTTCGGGACCGTGTCCACGGTGACGGCGGTGATCGGAAGCCTGTTCGGCGGCGCCCTGGCCGATCGGCTGGCCCGCCGCGACATCACCTGGCTGGCCCGGCTGCCCGGGTGGGTGCTGATCCTGGCGTTCCCGGCCTACGAGTTGGCCTTCTCGGCCGGCTCGCTGGCGATGACCGTGGTGGTCCTGGGGATCGGCGGATCGCTCCTGACCGGGGCCATTCCCTCGATGTTCGCCGCTCTCCATGCGGTCTGCGGGTCGGCCCGGCGGGCCATGTCGGTAGCGGTGATCTTCTTCTTCGCCAATCTGATCGGAACCGGTCTGGGCCCGATCATCACCGGGCGGCTCAGCGACTACTTCGCCGCGAGCGTGGGGCCGGCCGAGGGACTCCGCTACGCGATGATGATCGTGATGGTGACGTTCGTGCCGTCCGGCTGGTTCATGCTGCGAGCGAGCCGGAACCTGGCGCGCGACCAGGAACCGTGAGCTCACCGGGCGGTGTCGCCGTCGTCCGCGTGGCTGCCGTCGTTCGGCCCGCGTTGTTTACCGAGGAGATATCCATGCTACGAACCGCAAGGGCCGCCCTCATCGGCGCCGCCACGATGATGGCCCTGACTCCGGCCCGGAGCCAGGGCCAGACGGTCAGCCGCAGCGACTACGACGCGGCCTCCGGCCTGCTCGAGACCAACCTGCGCGGCCTGGTCAAGAACCAGGCGGTCGAGCCGCACTGGCTCGGCAGCCAGGGGAACTTCTGGTATCGGCGGGACGAGGCCCGGGGAACGAGCTACGTCCTGTTCGACGCGAAGAAGCGCACCAGGACCCCACTGTTCGATCATGCCGCCATGGCGACGGCTCTGGCCGGGGCCCTCGGCACGGGGTCGGCGCCGACGGCCGAAGCGCTGGGCCTGACCGATGTCGAGGTGACACCGGATCTCCGGCGCCTCACGGCGGTGGTCGGCAAGAAGACCGTCACCTGTGAGCTGAAGCCGCTCCGCTGTGCCGCCGCCGATCTCGTCACCCCGCCGCCCGGCCTGCTCCCCTCGCCGGATGGCAAGCGAGCCGCTCTGGTCAAGGACTACAACCTGGTGGTTCGCGACCTCGCCACCGGGCGGGAAACGGCCCTGACCACCGACGGCGAGCGGTACTTTGCCTACGGAAGCCTCACCGACCAGTCGCTGATCACCATTCCCCGCCGGAAGACCGGCATGGTGCTCCCGCCGATGGGGACCGTGTGGTCGCCAGACGGGAAGTACCTCCTGTCGACCCGGGCCGATGAACGCCGCCTGGCGGTCAATCCGTTCGTCGAGTGGGTGCCCAGCGACGGCGCGCTCCGCCCGGTGCTCCATGAGATCCGATCGGCGTTCATTGGCGACCGCGACCGGACCGGGACGGCCCTGTTCGTCTTCGACGTGGCCGCCGGCCGGCGGGTCGAAGTCACGGCCCCGCCACCCTACGACGGGGGCGACGGCAACCCCGTCACCTGGACGCCGGATCCGGTGGGGTGGAGCGTGGCGCGCGGCCAGGTCTTCCTGATCGCCAAGACGGCGGGGTCGAAGCGCGCTGGGTTGCTCCGGGTCGACCTGGCCACCGGCAAGGGGACCATCGTCTTCGACGAAGGCTCGTCGACCAAGGTCGAGACCAACGCGATCGAGTACAACGTCCCCAACGTCAAGGTCATCGGCGACGGCGCCGAGGCGATCTGGTATTCGGCCCGCACGGGCTGGGGGCACCTGTACCGCTACGATGCCCAGACCGGGGTCCTGAAGAACCCGATCACTGCGGGCGACTGGGCGGTGATCGATATCATCGCGGTGGACGAGCGGCTCCGGGAAGTGTACCTGACCGGTGGAGGCCGGGAGCCCGGCCGAGATCCGTACTACCGGCATCTCTACAAGGCGGCGCTGGATGACGGCCGGATTACCCTGCTGACCGACGCCGACGCGGATCATCACTACGATCCGCCCAACGCGCCGACCCTGAAGCTGCTGTTCCGGTCCACCGATCCGCCGCCTCTGGTCAACCCGGCCGCCGGGGTGCTGCTCGACACCTACTCCACCGTGAGCGAGCCGCCCGTCACGGTGCTCCGGTCCACCCGGACCGGCGCCGTGCTCGCCGAGATCGAGCGGGCCGACGCCTCGGCCCTCTATGCCACGGGGTGGAAGCCGCCCGTCCGCGAAAAGGTCACGGCCGCCGACGGCGTCACGGATCTCTATGCGGTGTACTACCGGCCGCTCCGCCCGGTGAGCGGCGGGAAGCACCCGATCATCGACGCCGAGTATGGCGGGCCCCAGGTGACCGTGGCGCCGACCAACTTCGTCCGGGCCTACTCGGCGGGCAATCCGAGCGGAGAAAGCGGGCTCGCGCGGCTCGGCTTTGCCACGGTGACGATCGACGGGCGCGGGACCCCGTACCGGTCGCGCGCGTTCCGCGATGCCGGCTACCCCGAATTCACCCAGGTGGGGATCGACGATCACATCGCCGCCATCAAACAGCTGGCCGCGCGCCATCCCGAGATCGACCTGACCCGGGTCGGGGTCTACGGCGTTTCGTGGGGCGGGACGTTCGCGGCGCAGGCCATCCTGAGCCGGCCGGAGTTTTTCAAGGTGGCGTCGTCGGCGTCGGGGGTCTACGACTACGCGCCGCTCTACGGCGGCTTCGAGGCGTTCCTCGGGATTCCCCAGTACGTCGATGGCTCGAGCTATCGGGCCAAACCGGGCGAGAAGCCGGTCAACTACGCCAAGCTCGACATCACGGCCATGGCGCCGAACCTGAAGGGCAAGCTGCTGCTGATCTACGGCGACCTCGACGAGAACGTGCCGCCGGTGCAGGTGTTCCGGATGGTCGACGCCCTGACCCGGGCCAACAAACCGTACGACCTGCTCTACATGCCGGGCCGACCCCACGCCGCCGCCGCCGATCCGTACGCGGTGCGCCGGGTCTGGGATTACTTCGTCGAACATCTGCTCGGTGATCCGCTGGTCCCCGATGCCGCGGTGACCCTGCGGCCCGCTCCCCGCTGACGGCGCTCGGCAGCGCCAGGAAGAACCAACCATGAGCGACGCTCGCTGGCTCAACAACTGGGGCCCGAAGGAACCGGTCACCGGCCTGTCGGCCGCCGCCAGCACCGACAGCGCCATCGTCACCGACACCATTCTCCGGGTCATGGCCGAGGGCGGGAACGCGGCCGACGGCGCCATTGCCGGGTGCCTGGTGCAGGCGGCGGTGGAACCGTTCATGACCAATCACACCGGCACCGTCACCTTCCTCTACTACGAGGCCAAGACCGGCCGCCGATATCAGCTCGACAGCGTGGGAACCTTCCCCGACGGGCTCCCGCCGTTCAAGCCGATCCCGGCGCAGAGCCACGGGTACGCGGCGCTGCCGCCGTCGGCCTGCATTCCCGGGTTCATGCCGGGGCTCAAGGCCATCTACGAGCGGTTCGGGACCAAGCCGTGGGCGCGGCTCTGCGAGGACGCGATCCGGTGGGCCGAGGAGGGGCACCCGGTGTCGTCGTTCGAACTCTCGGTCAACGTCTACGCGCAGGATTTCGTCACCTACTTGCCAGAGGGACGGGCGTTCTTCCTCCCCAACGGTTTCCTGGTTCCGGTCGGTGAGCGGTTCCGTCACCCGGAAATGGCCCAGACCCTGCGCCGGGTTGCCGCCGAGGGTCCGGACTGGATGATCACGGGGGGCTGGGCCGACGCCTTCATCGCCAAGGCGAACGAGATGGGGTGGAAGATCACCAAGGCGCACATGACCGACACCCCGCCTCGGTGGCTCGATCCGCTGGCGTTCCGCCATCACGAGTACGAGGTGGTGTCGCTGGGGCCGCCGCAGCAGCAGGGCGTCTTCTGCGCCTTCGTGCTCGGCGTCCTCCGACATCTCGGTATCCGCGACACCGCGCCGGGCTCGGCCGAACACGTGTTCTACCTGGCGCACGCGATGCGCCAGGGGCTCTACTTCTGCGGCATGATCGGCGACCCGGCCGCGGCCGACTACGGGGTCGACGCCATCCTGGACGACGGCTTCCACGCCGCCATCGCCCGGATCATTCGCGGGCTCCGGCCCAAGGTGGACCTTTCCCGGCACGTGGAGTTGACCTCCGGTCCGGGCAGCGCGGCCATGGCCAACAGCGCCGCGGGCAAGCCCACCGGCGGGAACTCCGCCAGCAAGCAGCCCACCGGCAGTTGCGAGCTGGCCGTCGTCGATCGGGACGGGAACTGGGTCCAGATGATGAACACGCTCCAGTCGGGCGGCATTCCCGGGATGGTGATCGACGGGATCCCGATGGTGGGAAGCCACGCCACCTTTACCGGGATCAGCGGGTTCATGGACGCCAAGATGGTCAAGGGGATCCGGCCGCGGTGCGTGATCGGCAACACCATGGTCTTTCGGGACGGGAAGCCGATCCTCAGCCTGGGATCGCCGGGCAACGTTCACTGTACCGTGCCCCAGGTCCTGACCTATCTGCTCGACTACGGATACGACCCCTACCGCGCGGCCGATGCCCCGCGGATGCTGCCGATGAGCGAGGATTCGTCGGTCACGGTCGAGGACCGGCTCTCGAGCGAGACGATCGCGGCCCTCAAGTCGTGGGGGGTGACGGTCCGCGCCGTCCCCTCATACGACTATCACATGGGATCGTTCCAGATGTGCTACCGCGATGGCGACGGTCGGATCGGGGCCACGGCCGATCCGCGGCGGTGCGGGGTGGCCGACGGCCTGCGTTAGGCGCGGGCCGTCGGCCGGTCGGGCGGCGGTCGATCAGCCCTTCCGTTTGGCTTCCTTGGCGAGCCCCGGCTCCGGCACGCCCCGGGTGTAGGTCAGCCACCGGTGGGTGTCGGGCACCCGGCCGTGGACCGTGTCGAGGAAACGGGCCTGCAGCGTCTTGGTGATCGGCCCGACCGTCCCGTCGCCGACCTTGATCTTGTCGACGCTCTTGACCGGCGTGATCTCGGCGGCGGTTCCGCAGAAGAAGACCTCGTCGGCCAGGTAGAGCAGTTCGCGCGGCAGGGGCTCGACCCGGGTCGGAATCCCGGCCTCGGTGGCCAGGGTCAGGATGCTGTCGCGGGTAATGCCGTGGAGCACGCTGCCCTTGATCGGCGCGGTGTAGAGGGTGCCGCCCCGGACCAGGAACAGGTTCTGTCCCGATCCCTCGCCGATCATCCCGTCGGGGTCGAGCGCGATGCCCTCCGCGTATCCGTCGGCGAGGGCCTCCATCTTGACCAGCATGCCGCTCAGATAATTGCCGGCCATCTTGGCCATGGCCGGCAGGGTGTTCGGCGCCACCCGGTTCCAGCTCGAGACGCAGGCATCGACGCCGTTGTCGAGGGCGCCGTCGCCGAGGTACGCGCCCCAGGGCCAACAGGGAATGAACACCTCGATCGGGCTCGCGAACGGCACCATGCTGGCGGCGCCGTAGCCGCGGAGCACCATCGGCCGGATGTAGCAGGACTCGAGGCGGTTCTTCTCCACCAGCTCGCAGCAGGCGGTCATCAGCTGGTCGCGGGTGTAGTCGAGGTCCATCCGGTAGATCTTGGCGGAACCAAGGAGCCGGTCGATATGGGCGTCGAGCCGGAAGATGGCCGGTCCGTTGGGGGTGGAGTAGCAGCGGATGCCCTCGAAGATCGACGAGCCGTACTGGACCGAGTGGGTCAGGACGTGAATGGTGGCGTCCGCCCAGCGGACGAACTGCCCGTCGCGCCAGATGAAGTCGGTTGGATTGAGCTTGTGCATTCTGGTCTCCCTTCGTTTGGGGCTTCCGCGGACCCGCGGCGCCCGCCGGAAACTACTTGCCGCGCGCCGTCAGCACAGGGGGTGCCCCGGCCGCGGCCCGCCGCAGCACGTCGGCGATCCGATCGAGCGCCGTGGTGACGTATTCGGCGCCGAGTCCATGGCCAATCCGGAGGTGGCCGTCGGCGCCAAGGTACTCGCCGGGGGCCACCAGCACGGAGGCCTCCCGCCGGATCCGGTCCGCCACCGCCACGGACGAACCGGGGATCGAGTAACGGACGAACCCCATCGAAGTGGCCTCGGACGCGCCGACCGACACCAGATCGGCGTTGGCGGCGAGCCACCGCTCCATGACCTCCCACCCGGTGCGGGTGAGCCCGCGTTGGCGGGCAATGAGCCGAGCCCGCATGGCGGGCGTCAGGGCCAGCTCGGCAACCCGCATCGACGGGCCGGCGGCGGCAATGACCGCGTACTCGTGCCGTCGCCAGAGCGGCTGGATCAGGTCGTGGGGCGCCACCGCCCAGCCGATCCGGAGGCCGGCCAGCCCGTACGCCTTCGACAGACTGTTGACCGCCACCACCCGCTCGTAGTCGCCCCAGAACGAGGCCGTCTCGGTGTCGGTGTGCCGCTCGGCCCCCCGGTACACCTCGTCGGCCAGGATCCAGGCGCCCGTCCGCCGGGCCACGGTCACGATCCGGGCCCGCTCGTCGGGCCGGAGGACCGAGCCGGTCGGGTTGTTGGGATTGACCAGGGAAATCAGCGCCAGCCCACCGGTGGCCGCGTGCTCCAGCTCCTCGAGCCGGGGGCGCCAGCCGTTGGCCGGATCGAGGCCGAACGGCACGACCTCGGCCCCCTGGACCTGGGCCAATCCCCACACCTGGCGATACCCGGGTTCCATGACCGCCACCCGATCGCCGGGCTTGATGAGGGTCTGGCAGATCAGCTGGTTGGCCTCGGCGCCCCCGACCGTGACGAGAACGTTCTCCAGGTCAGCGCCTCGGTACAGGTCGGCGATCCGCTGCCGAAGGCGCTCCGTTCCGTTCACCATCGGGTAGCCGAGTTCGAGGTCGAGCAACCCCTCGACGTCGGCGGGGGTCAGGAGGTCGCCGAGCCGCGCGCCCCGGACCGAACTGTCGGAGAGGTTGTACTCGACCGCGTGTTCGAAATCGGACTGCCACCGCTCCAGTTCGAAGATCGGGAATGTCGTCATGGGGTCAGGTGGTGGAGGCTCGTTCGAGCCGGTGGAGCAGGCGGACTCCCTCCGGAATAGGCGGAAAGATAGCCCGTCCACCGTTGGGCGACTGAATCCCACATTCCGGCGATTCGGTCGCGGCGGAGGCGGCGCGGTCCCGTAGGGAAAGGACCAGACCGCCGACCGAGGAACCATGACGTTCGTCCGCGCCCTGCTCGGGCTGCTGCTCACCGCCGCGTGGGGCCCCGCCCGGCTCGGCGCCCAGGCCGCGCCCCTGCCGCTGTCCCGGGTGACCGGCCCCATCACGATCGACGGGAACCTCGACGACCCGGCCTGGCGGGCCATCGCGCCCCTGCCGCTCACGACCTACGCCCCGGTCTTCCGCGCCCAGCCCACCCAGCGGACCGAAATCCGGGTCGGGTACGACGACGATTACTTCTACGCCGCCGGCTGGTTCTACGACACCGACCCGTCGGGCATCCGGATCAACTCGCTCTACCGCGACCGCTGGAACGGCGACGACGCCTTCGCGATCTACCTCGATCCGTTCAACGACAACCAGAACAGCAAGTGGTTCGGCACCACCCCGGGCGGGATCCGGTTCGATCAGCTGGTGTCGGACGACGGCGCCACCCTGAACGAGAGCTGGGACACGTTCTGGACCTCCAAGACGGTGGTGACTGACGAGGGGTGGTTCGCGGAAGTTCGGATTCCGCTCTCCAGCATCGGGTTCCGGGCCAGCGACGATGGCACGGTGGTGATGGGCCTGACCGTCACCCGGCTGGTGTCGCGCCTCGGTGAGCGGGTGACGTTTCCCGAAATCGATCCCAAGTTCGAGTTCCGGCGCCCGTCGCTGGCGCGCGACGTCATGCTCTCGGGCCTCCGGACCCGGACGCCGCTCTACGTCACGCCTTACGTGTTGGGCGGCGCGACCCGCAAGGCGGTGGCCGTGAGTCCCGGGTTCCGCTTCGACGACGCGACGGAGCGCGAAGCGGGCCTCGACATCCGGTACCCGATTTCGAGCCAACTCACCCTCGACCTCACGGCCAACACCGACTTTGCCCAGGTCGAGGCCGACGATCAGCAGGTCAACCTCGATCGCTTCCCGCTGTTCTACCCCGAGCGGCGGCGGCTGTTCCAGGAGGGAAGCGGGATCTTC
>JAEUJH010000019.1 GCA_016794825.1 Gemmatimonadota bacterium | reverse complement strand
ATGGCATACTGGACTCGACGACCACGGCCGGAGAGGTCGGCATGACGCCCCCGGCGTTCGGGATCGAGGTGGTGGTCAGGCCCGAGGACATCGACGACCTCGGGCACGCCAACAACGTCCACTATCTCCGCTGGATGCTCGAAGCCGCCGAGGGACACTGGGCGCTTTATCGGGCCACGGCCCGACCCGAGGTCGTGGCGGGGGTGGGGTGGGTGGTGATGCGTCACGAGCTGGACTACTTCGCGCCGGCGTTCGTTGGCGAAGCGCTCGAAGTCCGGACTTGGGTCCCGACCTGCACGGCCACGACGTGCGATCGGTACTATCAGATCGTGCGTCAATCCGACGGCCTGCTGCTGGCGCGCGGGGCGTCGAGCTACTGCGTCATCGACGCCCAGACCGGTCGGCCCCGACGGCTGTCGGACGACCTCCGGGCGGTCATCGGGTCGCCCGAACTGGTCAAGCGCGCCCGCGGCGACCGGCCGTTTCCCACCCCGCCAACGGAAACGCTGCGGGCCCGCTGACGGGCCTCGGGCGTCAGCGCAGCCCGATCAGCCCCTTCACCGACGCAATCAGTTTGGCCGCGTCGTAGCCAAGCCCGGCCTTGAACACCGTCACCACGGGGCGAATCGACCGCGGCGCCACCGTCGGGTCGCCCCGGAGGACGACCAGGTCCGCTTGGCGGCCCGGCTCGATCGTCCCGACTCGATCCGCGATGCCCAGGATCTTCGCGCCGTTCAGCGTCATGATCTGGATGGCGGCCTCGGCCGAAAAGCCCGCCTCGACCAGCAACTCGAAGTTCCGTTGGTCCGCGTAGCCGGCAATGGCGCTCAGGCAGCACGGATCGGAACCGGCCCCGAGCAGGCCACCGGCGGCGACGAAGGCGCGTTCGAACGCCATCCCGTTCTTGAACGCGCGCTCCGCCAACGAGTCGGGTCGTGGTTGCGCGGATCGGGTGTAGAAGGAATCGACCGAAGCGGCCACGGCGGGCATCAGCGCCTCGAGCACCCGCGGGTCCCGGGGCACCGATCGGGAGCCGAGTTCCATGACCGCCAGCGTCGACGTCATGCTGACGCCCGCCCGGACCATCGTCTCGATCGTCGACCGGACCTCGGGGCCGTTGACGTCGAGGGCGGAGTAGACCCGGTACAGGGTGCCGGGGTTCTGCGGGCACTGGTCGGGCTGCTTGCCGGGGAAGTACTCCAGGTTGTCGAGGAAGCCGTGCTCGAGGTTGTCGATCCCGAGGCCGACCGCCTCCTTGAACCCGACCGAACAGAGGTGTCCGGTCACCTTGACCCCGTGCCGATGCGCCTCGGCAATGGCCGCCCCTAACTCGGCCCGGGAGATCTGGGTGTAGGCCTTGAACCACGAGACCCCTTCTTCGGACCAGTACCGAACCAGCCGGGCCGCGTCCTCGGGGCCGTTCAGCGGATGCATGGCACCGGGGCCCGGGCCGGGACCCTGGAGGTAGGGGCCGGTGACGAAGATCTCCGGACCCGGCTGTTGTCCCTGGGCAATGCTCCGTTTGAGGTTGAGTTCCTGGTACGAATCGACGCTGCCGGTGGTCCGGATGGTGGTCACCCCCGCGCCCAGGAACAATCGGGGGTAGCTTTGCAGCATCGGCTTCATCGACCCGCCCGCGGCCGAGCTGTAGTACATGTGATCGTGGAGGCCGATGATCCCGGGGATGACGGTATGCCCCCGCAAGTCGACCTCGCGGGCCCCCGCGGGGATCGTCACCTGACCCACCGGACCCACGGCCGTGATGCGGTCCGCTGCGATGAGCACGGTTTGACCGTCGCGCGCGGGGCGGCCAGTGCCGTCGATGACCCGCACGTTGGTGAGCGCGACCACCGGGGCGGAGACGGCCAGGTATCGCTCCAGTCCCGGTCCCGGCCGTCGGACCTCCTGGGCCGCGAGCAGGGTCGGCAGCAGGACGAGCGGTGGCAGGAAGCGTGGCATCCGGTTGCTCTCGCGAGGAGGACAGGAAACATTGTATCCCCATCGGAACCTCCTCACCATGGCCGGCGTTGTTTCCCCGTCTTCCACCGCGCGAGCGATATCGATGCTTCGAGGCTTGGCGCTCGTCGGCCTGTTGCACGGCGCCGCGGTGGCTCAGCCGGCGCCGGACAGCAGCGTGGTGGTCGTCCCCGGCCCGCAGTTCCGCGCGGGCGGGCTCCATCGCCTCTTCCTCGGCTCGACCCACCGGGACCTCTGGACCACGCCGATTCGGGTGCCGGTGCTCGATCTCGCCCGTCACGGGGGCGGGCTCGTGGCCACCGAGCGGGGCGGGTCGAAGCAGAGCCGCTCACTCCGGTTCAAGGCCGGTGACGGTCGGGTCTACGTCTTTCGCGCGCTCGAGAAGGACCCGACCCAGACCTGGCCGCCCGCGCTCCGGTCGAGCCCGGCTCGCCGGTTTGCGGAGGATCAGATCAGCGCCATCTTCCCGGCCGGGGCGGTGGCGGTGGCGGGGCTCGAGCGGGCCGCGGGGCTGGTCAATCCCGGCGTCGCGCTCGTGACCCTGCCGGACGACCCCCGGCTCGGCGAATGGCGGGAGGAGTTTGCCCGGACGGCCGGCGTGCTCGAACAGCGCCTTCGCGGCTCGGGCGACGCGATCCAGGATGTGCCCGGAGCGTCGGAGGTCGTCGTGAGCGAGGTCCTGTTCCGGCGACTCGGCGAGCACCCTAGCCACCGCGTCGACGAGCCCGCGTACCTCGCCGCTCGCCTGTTCGACCTGATCGTGGGCGACTGGGATCGGCACGAAGGGCAATGGTATTGGGCCGGCTTTCCGACCGGCGACGCCACTCGGTGGGTTCCGATCCCGCGCGATCGGGACTGGGCGTTGTCCCGCCTCGACGGCCCGCTCTACGGACTGCTCCGGCTCTACCTCCCGAAGTATCAGAGCTTCGGACCCGAGTTCGGCAGCATCTACGGCCTGACGGTTTCCGCCGAGCCGCTCGACCGCCGGCTGTTGACCGGCCTCGAGCGGCCGGTCTGGGACTCGGTGGTGACTGACCTGATGGGCCGTCTCAGCGATTCGGCCATCGCGGCCGCGGTCGGCGGCCTCCCGTCGGAGTTCGATTCGACTGCCACCTCCCAGCTAGTCCAGGCGCTCCGAAACCGACGCGACCGGCTGCCCGAGGCCGCTGGCCGGTTCTACCGGCAGCTTGCCGGCACGGTCGAATGGTGGGGGACCGACGGCCCCGACCGGGTCGACCTCACGGCGACAACCGACGGCGCCGTGGAGGCCGTCCTCCACACCGGCCGGTTCGTCAGGGCTCGGCGCCGATTCCTGGTTGGCGAGACGGACGAACTGCGTCTCTACCTGCGCGGCGGAGCGGATTCGGTGCGCTGGACCGGACCGGCCGCCACACATGTCAAGATCCGGGTCGTCGATCCGGAGCGGCCGGACCTGAGCGAGGCGGCTCCCGTCCTCGTGGCCGATCGCACCCGTCCCACCGCGCCGCCGAGCGCGGCCGCGATGCCGCGCGACTGGGGCACCCTGTACGGCGTGGCACCGTGGTTTGAGTCCCGGCCCGAGATCGGGACGCTGGTCGGCGGCGGCCCGGTGTTCTACCGGTACGGGTTCCGCAAGGCGCCCTACGCCGCTCGACTGGCCTTCCGAGTCGGCTACGCAACCGGAGCGCCGGGCTTCAACGCGGACTTCAGCGGCGATTTCCGATTCCAGCAGCCGGATCGGCGGTTCCTGGTGCGGGCGGGGTTGCTGCGGATCGATGCGGTCCGGTTCTTCGGGTTCGGCAACGAGGGCCCGCTCGACCGGGAGCGGGAGTACTACGAGGTTCGCCAACAGCTCTACTTCGTCGAACCCACCTTCGAGCGCTCGCTCGGCGGTCGCGCCACCGTCTCACTGGGCGGGATGGTCCGGACCTCCCGCACCGATCTTGACGACGAGAGTCTCCTGACGGACACCAAGCCGTACGGCGCGGGCAACTTCACCGAAGCCGGCCTGCGGGCGGGCGTCCGGGTCGACACCCGGGACCATCCGGTCTTTCCGACTCGAGGGGTTCGGGCCGAACTGACGACCACCCTCGTCCCGGGGCTGTTCGACGTGGCCCGGACGTTCGGCGGGGTGCAGGCCACCGGGGCGTCGTATCTGGGGTTTCGCGGGCTTCCGGCCCGCCCGACGCTGGCCCTCCGGGCCGGCGCGGCCCGCCAGTGGGGACCGGTCCCGTTCTTCGAGGCCGCGTCGATCGGGGGGCGGAGTTCGGTTCGCGGACTCAACTCCCGCCGATTCCTCGGCCAC
>JAEUJH010000956.1 GCA_016794825.1 Gemmatimonadota bacterium | reverse complement strand
CGCCATCCGGCTCCTGGGCCTGCCGGCCACCGAGCCCGCGCCCGGACCGACCGTTGCCCTGGCGCCGGACTCCCTGACGGCGCTGGCCGGCGTGTACCGGGACTCGGTGCCCGATCAGACCCTCACGTTTGCGGTGGCTGGAAACGCGTTGACCGTCTCGCCGGGGGGACCGACGGCCACGCTGACCCACCTCGGGGGCCTCCGCTTCTGGCACCCGCAGGCCGGCGAGTTCCGGTTCGAGCGCCGGAGCGACCACTGGGAGGTGGTCCAGTTCGCCGAGGCCTGGCGCCGCTACGTGCCGCAGCGCCGACCCGATCCGGCCAGCTATCGGGCCGCCGACTACGAGGGGACCTACCGCAGCCCGGAACTCGAGGTCACCTACCAGATCGTCGTCGAGAACGGGGCGCTGGTCCTCAAGTCGCGCCCGGCGGGACGGCTGACGCTGACGCCGGCGTACCCCGACGGGTTTGCCGCAGCTGGACGGACCGTCCGGTTCCGCCGGGACGCCAAAGGGCGGGTGACCGCCTTCCGGGTGTTTGCCGGTCGGGTCCGGGACGTGCTGTTCGATCGAGTGAACGACCCCGGCCGATAAGTCCAGAATCGGAAACGCGACACGGGGGCCCGAGCGATGCTCGGACCCCCGTGTCGTCTCTGCCGGGCTGAAGTGGAGCTACCCTAGCGCGCCACGGCGAGGTTGGGGTTGTTGTCCCGCTCGACATCGGGCAACGGCAGGCAGCGGACGTCGCCGTACTGACCGCCCTTGTTGCGAAGGGCACCGTTCGGGTTGGCCGGCATGAAGCCCGCGCCCGGGGCCGGATCGAGCGGCAGGTTGAACCGCCGGACGTCGTACGCCCGATGGCTCTCGAGGAACAACTCGCGCGACCGTTCCTCGATCAACTGGTTGAGGATCTCCGTCGGGTCGGAGCTGCTGAACGCCGGGATTCCGGCGGCGGTGTGCAGATCGTTGATGTAATTGACCGCCGCCGTCGGTCCGACCAGGTGGTAGTCGGCTTCCGCCATGATCAACCTGGCCTCGGCGTACTTCGCCAACGCGATCGGCGAGTTCTGGGCGCTGTACTTGTCAGCGAGGTAGACGTTATTCGTCAGGTTGTCCTGACCCCGCGCGCCCTGGGTGACCTTGACCCGCGGGTCCGGGACGCCCTGAAACGTCATGGCCCAGTACCGGGGCGCCACGCCGTAGAGGCGCGACTCCCGGTTGCGGACCACGAACATGTTCCGGGAGTACGTCGCCGCGGAGTTGTAGGGCACGTTGTAGACGAATCCAGCCGGCACCAAGGCAGCGTCCGCCTTGGCTTCGGTCAGCTTGGCGTTGACGACGGCCTGGCCCGGGAGTTTGGCCAGGTTGAGGCGTGCGCGCGCACGCCCGACCCGGGCTGCATTGAGGAGGCTGCTGTTGTTGGCGGTGGTGGCCGCCGCAATGGCCTCGGTGAACTTGCCTTCCGCCAGGGCGAAGACCTGGGCGTTGGTCAGCTCGGGCCCGCCGTCGACCGCGGCGGAGCAGAATCCCTCGCCAAGAAGGATATGGGAATATCCCGAGTACAGCGCGGCGGTCGCCAGGAGGCCTTGCCGGTCCGGGACATCGGCGTCCGCGAAGCCCTTCAGGTTGGTGAGGGCGAGGTCGGCCGTGTACCGAGCGGTCTGGAGCGGGGTATAGACGCCGAACTGCTGGGTTCCGTCACAGGTTGCCGTGGCGAAGTTCCCGCCGACCGGCAGCATCGTTCGGCGGTCCCAGTCCCATCCGGCCGCGGCCAGCTGGGTATCCTCGAGTTCGTCGACCAGGAGTCCCAACCCGGTCACGTAGGCCTGAAAGACGCAACCGAAGGACGCTCGGGCGCCGTCAACGATCAACTTGGCGGCCGAGGCCCCCTGCAAGGTCTCTTCCAGCACCCGGCTGGGCGCGGCTTGGTCGAGCAACTCGCCACAACCGGCCAGCGCCACCGTGACGCCGGCTCCGGCGGCCCCGCGACGAAGCCATGAGATGAATGCGGTACGCATGGTGATTCAGTCCTCGGGTCGTGGTCAGAAGGTCAGGTTGAGCGACAGGTTCAGCGACATCAGCTGGGGCGTTTGATCCTGCTCCAGACGCACGAACTGCTGGGTCACGAAGTACGACTCCGGATCCAGGCCGCTGTACCCGGTCCACGTATGGATGTTCCGCGCCGAGAGCGACACGGTCCCGTCGGCCGCACGGAACCACCGGGCCACGCTCCGCGGCAGCGAGTACGCCACCGACAGCTCCCGCAGCTTGATGAAATCGGCCTTGCTGACGGCGAACTGCGTCACGTTGCCGGCGGACTCGATCTCCGCGATCAGCTTCGGGTCGTAGTTGGCCTCGTTGAAGTTCTCCTCGCAGCGGAGGAACACCTGGCAGAGCGCCCGCCGGTTGTTGTCGACGTGGACGTTGCCGGCCTTGAAGTCGAGCAGGCCATAGAACCGCACCCGCTTCCACATCGTGGCCGTCGCGCTGAAGGCGCCCTCGGTGGTCGGATCGTACTGCCCGGCCAGGACCAGCGGGGCAACGTTGCACGCCACGCCGGGACCGCCCACGCCGTCGTCGCACAGCACGTTGATGGCTCGACCGGCCGTGGCGTCGTAGTCCGCCTTGACGACCCGCCGGTTGTAGCGGGCATTGATCGGATCGCCGACCGTGGCCTGACCGTTGCCCAAGGACTTGATCGGGTTGCCGCTGGCGTCGGTACCGAGGTCGGTGACCTTGTTCTTGATGTACGAGAGCGAGAACCGGAGATCGAGCGCGAAGTTGTTCCGCTCGATCGGACGACCGTAGGTCTCGATCTCGACGCCGCGGTTGCGGACCGCGCCGACGTTGACGAACTGGGTGCCGGCAAACCCGAGCGACGGGGCCAGGTTCTGGAGGAGGATCGCGTCCTTGGTGGTCTTGGTGAAGGCCGTGATCCCGAAGCCGAGTCGATCATTGAACAAGCCGCCGTCGGCCCCGACTTCGATCTCCGCGGCCCGTTCGGGCTTGAGATCGGGATTCCCGACGAACTCCGGGATGGGCGCGGCCGAGCCGTCGCCGCCGGTCAC
This sequence comes from Gemmatimonadota bacterium, assembly GCA_016794825.1. Taxonomy (GTDB): domain Bacteria; phylum Gemmatimonadota; class Gemmatimonadetes; order Gemmatimonadales; family GWC2-71-9; genus SHZU01. The sequence goes on along the minus strand of JAEUJH010000956.1, from coordinate 2,004 downwards.
GGCCCGCCAACTCCGAATCGCGGCGAACGCCACCGGCTGCTGGCCCGACTGGCCGTAGGCCGCCCGGAGCTTGAGGGTGTTGAGGAACCCTTCGCCGCCCTCCTTGGCGATGTACGAACCGCTGATCTTCGGATACGCGATCAGGTCGAAGTTGTCACCGAAGGCGCTGTTGTTGTCGACCCGGACGGCGCCGGTGAGGTAGAACTTGTCTTTCCAGCCGAACTGCTGTTGGGCGTACACACCGAGCGTCGAGTTCTCGATGTAGTCTTCGCTCGAGGTCGTGATCGCGGTCGCCAGCACCGTCTCGAGCCCGGGCGCCACGAACTGCGTCCCATTGGCGGTCAGGATGTCGGTCCGACGACGATAGTACTGGGCGCCGACCGAGCTCGTCGAGTTGATGTCCGAGGTCAACGACGTCCGAGCCGTCGCGCTGTAGTCGAACGTGGTGTAGTTGACCGTCGTCCGGTTCTTGAACTTCCCGCCCAGTGCGTTCGTACCCGGGTTGAACTGGACCCATTCCGGCGGCAGGTAGCGGTTCAGCTGCTCGGCTGCCTGGTCCGTCTGGTCGAGCCCGACCGTGAGCTTCTGCGACAGCCAACTGGTGGGGCGATGGTTGATCGTGGCGCTGGTCGTGAATCGATTGATCGACAGCACCGCCTGGCGGGCTCCCCACTGATACTCCGGCGGCGCCCCGTTGAATCCGCGCCGCGGGGTATTGACCAAGGCAGGATCGCCGAAGATCGTGGAGAACCAGATCCCGCCCGAGCCCGCTTCGAAGGCCTGATTGGTCTTGTTCTTGACGAACCCGAAGCTCAGGTTCACGTCGTAGTTCGTGCCCCCGGCCACCGACACGTTGGCATTGGTGGTCAGCCGCCGCATGTCGTTCGTCGGCTCGATCCCGTTGTCGGCATCGAAGCTGGTTCCGAGATGGTATCGAACCGCATCGGTGCCGCCACTGACCGACAGGCCGTAGCCCATCAGGTGCCCGTTGGAAAAGAGCGGCCGGTCGACCGCACCCGCCTTGTAGAGCGAATCCTCCTGCGCCACCGGGTTCCAACTGCGGAGGACGCAGGTGGCTGACGGGGTCGAGCAGGCGGAACCAGTGGCCGTGCTGACCAGGTTCATCGGCTGGACGATTCGGCCTTCCGGGTTGGCGAACCAGTTCGAGCCTTGCCGAATCGATAGGCCAATCGTCGGCTTCTGTCCCGCCTTGCCCTTCTTGGTGAAGATCTGGATCACCCCGTTGGTCGCTTCCGTACCATAAAGCGTCGCGGCCGCCGGCCCCTTGATGATCTCGATGCTCTCGATCTGATCGGGATCGATGTCGTTGAGCCGGGAGCTGATCCCGGAACCGAAGCCCTGCACCGAAATGCCCTGGGCCACGTCGTTGTTGACCCGGGCGCCATCGATGTAGATCAAGGGGTTGCCGTTCAGACTGAAGCTGTTGACACCCCGGATCCGCACCTGCGGGCCCGAGCCGACCTGACCGGTACCCGGGATGACCACCACGCCGGGCGCCCGGCTGTTGATCAGGTTCGAGATGTCCGGTGCCGGCGCGAACGCCTGCTGGTCAGCGGCATGAACCGTGGCCGTCGAGTTGCCCAGCGTCCGCTTCTCAGCGGCCTCCGGCGTTCCCGTCACGACCAACTCGCCGAGGTTGACCGCTTGCTCCGAGATCAGGATCCGGACGTCCCGGTCGCCGACCCGGGCGGTCAGGGTGGCCGGACGATACCCGATCATGGTAACCCGGAGATTGACCGTGGCGCCCGACAGGCCGCTGAGCGTAAACCGCCCACGGACGTCCGTCCGGACTTCCTTGCCGGCTCCCTCCGCCACAACGCGCGCACCTTCCAGCGCGCGACTCGACCGACTGTCGAGGACCACGCCACTGACGTCCTGTGCGACCAGTCGACCGGCCGTGAGCGCCAGCAGCGCCACGGCGGTTCCGAGGAGCTTCCTCAGCCTCATATCGCTTCTCCAGGTTCGGGGGCTACACGAAATCGA
>JAEUJH010000895.1 GCA_016794825.1 Gemmatimonadota bacterium | reverse complement strand
AGCTCCATGCGACTCGCGTTCCTGTTCGAGCGATGTGGGGAACAAACGTAGGCCTGCCCCGCCGGGTTAGCAAGAATTGGACGCACCCCCAACCTGCAGCCGATAGAGGCGCTGGTAGACCCCCCCTTGCCTCAGCAGCGCGTCGTGGCGACCCCGTTCGACGACCCGCCCGTGGTGCATTACCAGGATCTCGTCGGCGTGGAGGATGGTACTCAGCCGGTGGGCGACCACGATCGAGGTCCGCCCCTTCATGAGCTCCAGGACCCCCCGCTGAATCCGACTTTCCGACTCGGAATCGACCGAACTGGTGGCCTCGTCGAGCAGCAGGATTTCGGGGTCGCGAGCCAGGGCCCTGGCAAAGCTGAGGAGCTGGCGCTCCCCGACTGACAGGTTCCGGCCCCGCTCCGTCAACTCGTGCCGGAGCCCGCCGGGCAGCCGGTCGACCAGGCCATCGGCGCCGACCCGGGCCACCGCTCGGGATACCGCCACCTCGCCGGTCTGGTCGTCGAGGGCCAGGTTCCGGAAGACGTCGCCGGTAAAGAGGAAGAGATCCTGCTGGACGAACCCGAACCGGCGCCGAAGCTCGCTCGGGACCAGGTCCCGAATGTCGACGCCGTCGAGGGTGATCCGCCCCCGCTCCGGGTCGTAGAACCGGAGCAGCAGGCTGATGACCGTGGTCTTCCCCGCCCCCGTGTGGCCCACCAGCGCCACCGTCGAGCCGGCCGCCGCGCGGAAGCTGACATCCTCGAGAATCCAGGGGCCCGACGGGTCGTAGCGGAACCAGACGCCCTCGAACGCCACCTCGCCGCGGCCCGGCCACGGCAGCGTGGCCGGGTGGGCCGGTTCGGCGGCGTCGACTGGCGTGTCGAGCAACCGAAAAACCCGCTCCGAGCTGGCCATGGCGCTCTGCAGGAGATTGACCTTTTCCGACAGATCCTGGAGCGGCTGAAAGAACCGCCGCACCAGCTGCACGAAGGCCGCCAGCACTCCGACGGTCAGCCCGCCGCCCACGATCCGGTTGGTCCCGGCCACCAGCAGACTTGCCATGGCGACGGCCGTCACCAGTTCGACCGCCGGGAAGAACACCGCGTAGATGACGATCGATCGATGATGGGCGAGGTAGTGACCCTCGTTGATGCCGTCGAATTCGCGGGCCGCCGCGCGTTCCCGGCGGAACAGCTGCACCACCTGGACTCCGGCCAGGTGCTCCTGGAGGAAGCTGTTGAGGCGGGCCACCCGGACCCGGATGTCGCGGAACACGTCCCGGATCCGCTGCCGAAAGAAGGTCACGATGACCCACATCATCGGAAAGACCAGGAACGCCACCAGCGACAGCCGCCAGTCGATTGCCAGCATCATGGCGGTGACGGCCACCAGCGTGAAGAGATCGCCGAAGACGGCGACGACGCCGGAGCCGAACAGTTCGTTCAGGGTCTCGACGTCGGACGTGACCCGGGTCATGAGCCGACCGACCGGATTGCGGTCGAAATACCGGATCGGCAGCCGACCCAGGTGGCCGAAGATGGCCATCCGGAGATCGAACATCACCTGCTGCCCGATCCGGGTGGTCAGGATGGTCTGGATGTAGTCGACGACGAAAGTGCCGAGCAGAGCGGCCAGGAACACCAACGCGTACTGGGTCAGCAGGCCGGCGTCCCGGGCGGGAATGGCATGATCGAGGGCGCGCTGGGTCAGGGCCGGCCCGACCACCGCCAGGGCGGCGTGGGTCAGGAGCAAGACCAGGGAAAGGGCCACCAGACCCCGGTAGGGGGCGAGATAGCCGAGGAGCCGGCCAAGCAGCCGGCGATCGACGACCTCCGAGGGGAGATCGTCGGCTTCGAACTCGGTCACGACGACGTCGGGTCCTGGTCGATCCCCTTGAGGCCCTGGCGGACCCAGCGGTAGAACACGGCCGAGCCGAACACGACGGTGTACCCGCTGATGACGAGACGCCAGAGGATGATGTAGAGGGGCGCCACCGCCTTCGGCACGTAGATGGACATCACCGCCGTCGACAACAGCTCGCCAATGCCGGACCCGCCGGGCGTCGGCGCGAAGAAGTAGAGGACGAACGTGATGAAGGTGTTGAGCAGCAGCACGTCGACGAAATGCGCCTCGATCCCGATGGCGCGAAGCGCCACGTAGCCGGCCAGGAGTTTGTTGGCGTGGGACGGCCCCGAGAGAACCGTGGCCACCGCCAGCGCGGCCCAGCCGCGGGGCGAGTTGAACTTGGCGACCGCTTCGTGGGTCTGGTCGATACCCCGTTCGAGCTTCTCGAATCGGTTGGCCACCCACGCGCTCCGCCGACCCAGCGAGAGCGCCAGGCGGTGGACCAGATTCCGGATCGTGGTGGGGAACAGGATGACGACCAGGAACAGCACCCCCAGCGCGCAGAAAATGGCCAGGCTGCCGATGAACAGGTCGTACAGGGAGATCCCGAGCGCTACCCCGTGGTTGCCGAGCGACTTCCCGGCCCCGAAGGCGATCGCGATCGGGCCGGCGAGGGCGAAGAACGCCACCGTCGCGATGAAGCTCATGAAGGTGATGGTGAAGCCCACGGGGACCGGCACCCCGTAGCGCCGCATGGTGTAGACCATCATCGGCCCCGCGCCCGACATGACCGGCGTGAGGTAGCCGGCCCACGC
>JAEUJH010000840.1 GCA_016794825.1 Gemmatimonadota bacterium | reverse complement strand
GAGGTTGCGGGGAACGACCTCGGGGCCGCTGTTGACGATGGTCAGGGTTCGGACCAGCGCGGGATCGTCGACGGCCAACTGGAAGGCCACCATCCCGCCGAGCGAGAGGCCGACGACGTGGACCGGCCCGCCGCCGACCCGGCGGATCAGCGCGGCAACGTCCGCGGCAAGGTCGCGCATCGCGTAGGGGCCGGCCGGCTTGGGCGACTGGCCGTGACCGCGCAGATCCGGGGCAACGACCCGGAAGCGCGACGCGAGGTGGTCGATCTGCGGGGTCCAGTCGGCGCCTCGGCCCCCGAGGCCGTGGATCAGGATGACGGTCGGACCGGTGCCCCGATCGATCGTCTGGAGCGCCACGCCGGATGTGGGGACGGTCACGTTTGGACTCGCCGTGAGGACGGTCGAGTATAGCAGAATGGGAGGTCCGGCGCGGCGAGGGCCGGAGCGTCAATGCGGCCTACTGGTCGACCCAGAGAAAGACGAACCCTCCGCTGGCGCTGCAGAATCCGAGCAACGACGAATTTCGGGCCCCACCCATGAGGCCGTAGGTGCTCGTGCACACGGTGCCGTCGGTGATCGACGCGTACATGATCTGGAGCGAGGTCGATCCGATCCCAAGCGCGATCCAGCCCATCTTGTGGTAGCTGCCATTGAAGAGCTTCGTACCACCACCTGGAAGGTAGGCACCCAATCCGGTCGGGACCCTGCCGAGGGCGGCGGTCGCAGGCCAAGTACCGGCCGTCTCGTTGTACTGGTAGATACCGGCCCGGACCGTGGTCATGGCCGCGACGATCTCGGCCGCGTAGGCCCGTTTCCGAAGCTGCTGGTACTTCGGCATCGCGATCGAGGCGAGCAACCCGATGACCGCCATCGTCGTCAGGAGTTCGACCAGGCTGAAACCCCGGCGGTTCATGGCGTCGGCCTCTCGATGACCGGGACCCGTCCGGGTGCAGCGTTCAAGAGCAGACTCCGGCGGCCGAACGTCGTCATCAGTTGGTAGGAACCGTCGCCCGGGTTGAAGATCGTCGTTCCGGGAAGGGCAATGCCGAGTTCCTCCAGGGTGGTGGGAAGCCGGCCAAGCCGTTCCTGGTGACCCGCCACCAGGATGGACGCCGCGATCAGTTGGCGGCTGGCCTGAAGTTCGTTGGCCGGAGGGGCGATCGGATCGAACGGCGGATACAGCCAGGCTGGTTTCCCGAACCAGATGTAGCCCATGCCCGCCAGACAGGCGGCAATGATGGCCGGCTGCACGAACCGTTTCCAGCCCCGCTTGCGGGCTTCGACCGCGAGCGCGGCCTCGGCCACTTTGGGTTTCGAGGCCTCGTATTCGACCAGCTGATCGTAGGCCGCAAGGAGTTGTTCCTTGTTGCCAGGGGTCGGGGTCGCCTGGACCGGTTCGGCCGAGCCAGGCCGGGGTGTCGCAGGCGAAGCCCCGGTATAGGTCGTCATCAGGGCCTGATAGGCCGCCGCGAGACTCTCGCCGGATCCGGACGCTGCCCGATCTTCGCCATCGGATGACGATCGGCGAGCGTGCTTGCTATCGCTCACCACCGCATCGAAGGCGTCGGTCAGGTCCTTCCGTGGCTGTTTCGAACCGCTGTCCATCGATCCCCCCAGCATGGACCTACTCCGGTGCCTCCCGGCAGGTATCGACCGGAGCGCCCCTGGACTTGAGAGGGTCGAAACCCGCCCGTCGGTCGGGGGCCTCGGACTCGGGCGCCGGGCCCCTGCCACCTCGGCGGACCGGACCGAATGCCGGCCAGACCCCGGACCGGGTATCGTTGTGACCATGGACGAAGCCGCCCTCGACGACGAGCTGTCCCGGCCCACCCCGGCCCTGATCGATGCCTTCCGTCACCTGGAGGGCGACCTCGTCGTCCTCGGGGCCGGCGGCAAGATGGGACCGACCCTCGTCCGGCTCGCGGCCCGGGCGGCGATCGAGGCCGGTGCCTGGCGCCGGATCACGGCGGTGGCCCGATTTTCGGACCCCCGGGCCTTCGAGCTGGTCGAGGGA
>JAEUJH010000830.1 GCA_016794825.1 Gemmatimonadota bacterium | reverse complement strand
GCCGACCCCGCCGCCCGCCCCTCGAATGTGGGTGTAACAGATGACCCGGCGCTCGGCGCAGAGTTCGAAGTTCCGCAGGATCTCGACGGCCGAGGCCCCCGGCGTGTAGGCGATCCCCATCCCGATGCCCAGGCCGCCCTGATCCAGTTCCTCGGCCAGCACGCGTCTGACCGTCGGAATCGTCGTGGCGTTGGTGGGCGTGTGCGACCACTTGGTCGAGGTGTCGGTCAGGTGTTGATCGTACGGAGTCAGGGTATCGCCGAAGGCGATCCGGCGGGCATAGAAGTGCGAAGCCGCCCCGCCGAAATGGACGCGGGCCTTGCCGGTTCGGTCGGCATAGAACCGGTCGACCGGGCCGACCCCAACCTCCAGCTCGAGCGCCGTGGTCACGCCATTCATGGCGTAGTAGCCGTAGCTCTCGTCGTCGTGGCCGTGGGCGTGGAGGTCGATGAACCCGGGGGCCACCACCAGGCCCCGGGCATCGATCGTGTCGCGGCCGCGGATCGGCCCGGCGGAGATTGCCGCGATCCGGCCGTTCAGGATTCCAACGTTGCGAACCTGATCGAGGCGGGAGGCGGGGTCCATGACCCTCCCGCCCAGGACGACACGATCAAAGGTCCGCGGCGGCTGAGCCACGGCCGCGAGGGCGAGCATGAGAATGTAGGGGGGCATGGTCGAATGCTATCGCGTCGCCAAGCCGACCGAAAGTCCAACGAGGGCACACCGGGCGAGGGGCGAAGGGATCCGATCGAATGGACCTCAGCTCCACCCCTCCCCGCGTCGGTCCCTGGCCTACGCCGACGGCGGCGCTCCGGCCGAGAAGTTGACCATCCAATTGATCCCGAAGCGGTCGGTCAGGCTGCCGAAGTAGTCGCCCCAGAACTGGTCGGCGATCGGCATGGTAACCGTGCCGCCTTCGGCGAGCCCGTTGAACACCCGGTCGGCCTCGGCCTTGCTCGACGGGTGGATCGAGATCGAGACGTTGTTGCCTTCCACTCGGGGTGGCCCCATGCCCTCGATCATGTCACTCGCCATGAGCAGCTGGCCATTCGGCAGCGTCAGGGCGACATGCATCACCAGATTCTGCTGCTCCGGTGAGAGTGGGAACTCGTCGCTCGCCCGCATCGAGCCGAACCGGTGAATTTCGGTCAACGTGCCGCGAAAAACGGATTCATAGAACCGAAACGCCGCCTCGGTCGTGCCGGGGAAGTTGAGGTACGGATGGATCTTCATCGGACCAGCTCCTGTCGTGGGGTGGGATCGAGGCGCGACGATGAGGGGGGCCATCGCCGAACCAGGTCGATCGTCGCGCGGATGCGGAGTCGGAGTCGGTCGCCGCCGGAGCGACCGCCCGGACAGCCCTACGGCCGATGGTCGCAATCTGTTCCGTCTCGGTAACAGCTCCGCGACGACCGGCCGCCCGTCCCTACCAGTCGGTCACCTGATAGTCTTTCAGAAACCGACCCCAGGTGTGCTGCCCGGTGTTGAACCCGACGAAAATCGGGTCGACGATCCGGGCGGCGCCGTCGACGATGTCGAGCGGGGGATGGAACTTGTGGTGAGCCGTCTTCCGGGCCGCGATGTGGGCCGCGTCCTCGTCGGTGACCCAGCCGGTATCGACGCTGTTCATATGGATGCCCGAGGCGTGATAGTCGGTCGCCGACGTCCGGGTCATCATGTTGAGCGCCGCCTTGGCCATGTTGGTGTGCGGGTGGCGCGTGGTCTTGAACCGCCGGTAGAACTGTCCTTCCACCGCCGAGACGTTGACGATGTGCTTGTCGCGCTCCGGGGTGCGGAGCATCAGCGGCTTGAGCCGGGCATTCAGGATGAACGGCGCGATGGCGTTGACGAGCTGAACCTCGATCAGTTCGACCGACGGGACGTCGGCCAGGAGCAGCCGCCAGGAGTTGGCGCCGCGGAGGTCGACCTGCTGGAGGTCCTGATCGAGCCGCCCGCTCGGGAACAGTTCCTCGGACACGATCCGATCGTC
>JAEUJH010000780.1 GCA_016794825.1 Gemmatimonadota bacterium | reverse complement strand
GGCCAGAGCCAGTCCGCGGCCGGGTTCTCCATGTCCCAGGCCGAACGCCGCTGGGTCGGGCCGGAGGCGACCGATGGCGCCCGCCGCGAGGTCAAAGTGTCGATCGTCGACTTCGGGGGGAGTCAACAGGGCTACGCGATGCTGGCCGCGCCCCTGCTGATGGGGTTCAGCCGCGAGGACGACCAGGAAAAGGTGGGCTCCGTCAAGATGGATCTGGCCCACACCGGCGGCTGGCTCGAGCTGCGGAAGGACACCAAGAACGTGGCCTTCACCGCGGTGACCCGCTACCGCTTCGTGATCAAGGTCGAGGCGGAAGGTTTCGGGGAGGACAAGTCGGACCTGGCCCGTTCCCTGGCCGAGGACGTTGCCCGGAAGCTGGCCGACAAATAGCGCCAGCCCCGGAGGGCTACTCGGACGGCGTTGCGATCGGGGCGCCCTGGGGTCGCTCGGCCAGCCACGCCAGGGCCGCCTCCGGCGAGTCGAAGATCTGCAGTTCGAGCGCCGACCCATCGCCGAGGATGGCGGCCATCCGGGCCATACCGTAATTGGCGGGATCGCTGACCACGTAGGCCCAGCGCGATCCCGTCAGCCCCGGGATGGCGGCCACGACGGCCATGTTGGCCTGCAGGGTCCCCCGCTTGATTGGCACCATGCCGCGACGGTCGCGGTAGAAGCCGAACCCCGGACGGTAGTCGGGATCCGCGAGGATGGCGGTGAACAGTCGAAGGAACTCCTCCGGGTCGGGCGTCTGGACGCCGACGATTTCGACGACGCGCCGCGCCTGGTCGATTCGATACTGGAGCATAGGGGAAGAATCGCTCCGCGAATGGGTTAGGCCACTTCCCGATTATAACGCGGACCCCGCGCTCCGCGGGAGGCGGGTCAGGGCACAAGATGCGGTCTCGGCGGGCGCTCGCACGCCCTGTGAAGCGGTTTTCGGACTATTTGTGTAGTGCACTTCACAAATTGACGGCCGGACGCCAATAGACCTGCCCCACGGTTCTTCCCCACCCGCGACATCCCCTCCAGCCGTTCGACCGAGGCTACCTCGGCCCCTCCGATCGGAACCTAACGGCGGTTCCAGGCCGAACGATTGCCCCCGGCCTCCGAACACCGCTCGCCGCCGCCTCGGCGGGCGGCGAGCGAGATGCAACGCGCCCTCGGCACGCCCGACCCCGCACCGGCCGCACTTGCGCCACCCACAGTTCTGTCACATACTATGTGTGACACAATATGGAGCCGTTATGCGGGTCGAACGAGAACTCCTCCGCGGCGCGGGGCCCATCACCGTCCTCCGCCTCCTCTCCCATCAGGAGATGTACGGCTACCAGTTGGTCCAGGCGCTCGCCCGGCAGACCGATGGCGTCCTGGCCATGGGCCACTCGACCCTCTATCCCCTGCTCTACGGCCTGGTGGCCAAGGGGCTGATCAAGGGCACCTGGCGCACCGCCCCCTCCGGCCGGCGCCGGAAGTACTACAGCGTCACCACCAAGGGCGCGGCCTACCTCAAGTCCCGCCGGGCCCAGTGGCGCCGGCTGGTCGACACGCTCGGCCAACTCGGCCTCCTCGAGCCGGGCCGCTGACCGATGGATCCGATCGTCGACCGCCTCGAATGGGAGCACCGGGCCCGCCGCCGCGGGCTCCCGACCGAAGCCGCCCAGGTGGTGGGCCGAGTCACCGCGGCGGCCCGCGCCGATCAGGCCCGCCGCACCGAGCTGTTCGAGGAACTGGTGGCCCACTTCGAAGACGGGCTCGCCACCGGCCAACCGCTGGCCGCCCTCGTGGCCGAATTCGGCGACCCCGACACCACCACCACCCTGATCGCCGCGGTCGATGGGATCGCGTCACCGTTGCCGGCCGCCCCACCCCGCCGGATCGGCCTCGAGCCCGCCCTGCTGTTTCGAGAACTCCGCCTTGCCTTTCGCCGCCTGACCGGGAACCTCGGCTTCGCCGCCATGGCCGCGGCGGCCCTGGCCTTCGGGATCGGGGCGATGACCAGCGCGTTCTCGCTGATCAACACCATGGTCCTCCGCCCCTGGCCGATCGCCGATGTGGATCGCGTCTACGACATCTTCGGGCGGCAGGGCTCCCAGACGCAACCGCTGTCCAACCCGGACCTCGAGGATCTGGCCCGCGGCACCGCCGGCGTGTTCTCCGCCATGGCCGGTGTGCGCTACGCCGGAGCCCAGTGGGGCGAGCGCGACGCGGGTCCCACCACCACGGTCTCGGTCGAACTGGTGACCGGCGGGTACTTCGACCTGATCGGCATCCGCCCCGCGCTGGGTCGCTGGATCGGCCCGGGCGACGACCTCGCCCCCGGCGGCCATCCGGTGGTGGTCCTCGGCCACCGGTTCTGGCTCCGGTCCCTCCGCGGCGACTCCGCCGCCATCGGCGGAACGGTCCGGCTCAACGGCCGTCCCTACACCATCATCGGAGTGGCCGGCCCCGAGTATCGGGGTAACGTCCGCGCCATCATGCCCGACCTGATCGCCCCGATGGCCATGATCAACGTCCTGAGCCCTAACGAGAACGACCTGCTTCGATCGCGTGACATGCACGGGCTGATGGGCAAGGCTCGGCTCCGTTCCGGGGTTACGCTGGCCGCCGCCGAGGTGGCGGTCGGTCAGGTCGCCACCGATCTCGAGCGGGGGCCGTGGAAGGGACGCGACGCCGGGTTCCGACTGGTCCCAACGCGCGACACGATCCTCTACCCCGACGCCGATCCCTTCATCCGCCGGCTGGCGGGCGCGCTGCTCGGCGTGGTGGGGCTCCTGCTGCTGGTCATCTGCGCCAACCTGGCGGGCTTCCTGCTGGCCCGCGGGGTCGATCGCCGCCGCGAGATCGCGGTGCAGCGGGCTCTCGGCGCCACCCGCGCCCGGGTGGTGGCGCCGCTGGTCCTCGAGAGTCTGGTCCTGGCGGCGGTCGGCGGGCTGGGCGGAGTTGCCATCGCCACGGGGCTCGGCTCCCTCCTCGCCGATCTGGCGGTGGCCCTCCCGATCCCGATCGTGCTCGACGCCACGCCCGACTGGCGGGTGGTGGTCTTCGCGTTCGGCGTGTCGGCGGTGGTCGGGGTGACGTTCGGCCTGGTGCCGGCCCTCCACAGCACGGCGGCCGACGTCAGCGGCACCCTCCGCGACGAATCGGCCAGCGGCGGCGGGCGGCACGGTCAGCGGCTCCGCCGGGGCCTGGTCGTTGCCCAGGTCGGCGTGTCGCTGCTCCTGGTCGTGGGCACCGCCAGTCTGGCGGCCGGAGCACGGACGTTAGGCACCGTCGATCCCGGTTTCGGGCGGGATCCGACCGCCGTGCTGGCGGTGGCGTTCCCGGTAACCCGCTACCCGGTCGAGCAGCGCGTGTCGGCCATCCGCGAGGCCGCCGCGCGTCTGGCCACGGTGCCGGGCGTGGAACACGTCGGGGTGATCGACAACATCCCGCTCAACGCGATGAACACCCAGACCGTGGGAGTCCGAAACCCCGAGGACAACGCGGCCGAGAACCGCGGCTTGTTGGACGTCGATCGGGCCGCCATCGACAGTGGGTACTTCCGCGCCGCGGGCATTGGTTTGGTCGACGGGAGGGATTTCCTGGCCACCGACGGCCCCGGCCTCCCGGTGGTCATCATCGACGAAACCCTGGCCAAACGCTTCTGGCCCGGCCAACGCGCGGTGGGTCGCCGGATCCTGACCCCCGAA
>JAEUJH010000722.1 GCA_016794825.1 Gemmatimonadota bacterium | reverse complement strand
TTCCGCTCCGAGGGCGCGCTCCAGTTCGCGCCCGTGGTACATGCCGATGAGGGGCTCGGCATCGTGGTCCAGCGGTGGATGCCGGGCCGCCTCCTGGCCGATTGTCAGGCCGACCCCGAATGGGATCCGCGCGAGGCCCAGCGCCTGGGTCAGGCTCTGGCCCAGCTCCACGCCCAGCGTCCCCGGGGGATCGCGCCGGATCCGCGGCCGGACGGCGGCCTCCTCGAACTCGGCGAGTCGCTCGAGTTGCTGCTGCCGTCGCTCCGCGGAACCGCCCGGACCCACGCCGCCACTCTGGTCGGCGCCCTTCACGAAATCGCCGAGCCCGACACGGTCATCCACGGCGACTGCTACGCGAAGCAGATCCTGCTCGACGGCCCGCGGATCACCATCCTCGATTGCGATCAGGCCCGCGCCGGCGACCCGGCCGAGGACCTCGGCACCTTCCGGGCGCACCTGCTGCGCGACGTGCTCCGCCATCGGGTGACTCGCGAGCGAGCCGATCGGATCTGGGACGCGGTCCGCTCCGGCTACGGGGCCAGCGGCGGCGACTGGGACCTTCGGATCCAGCTCTTTACCGCCATCGGGTGCCTGCGGCTCGGCCCCGATCCGTTCCGCCATCGCGAGGCCGACTGGGCCGAGGGGACCCGCGCGCTGGTCCGCCTCAGCCTGGCGGCCATGGCGCCGATCCTCTCGGGACGACCGGCGGCGGCATGGGCCTGATGGTTCCGGTGGCCGACCCGGCGATGCCGTGGCTGGACGCGGCCCTCGACCCGATCGGCGCGGGGCCGCGGATCGCGGGAGCCATCGCCCGGCACCGGCGGATCCCCATCGGGGCCAGCCTGACCCGGGCCACCCTCCTCCGCCATAAACCCGGCCGCCGCGCCGTGATCGAGTACCGGCTGACCACGCCGGGCTCGGCCTGGTCGCTCGTGGCGTTAGGCAAGATCCGGGCGCGCGGACTCGACGACCGGACGCCCGCGTGGCAGCGCCAGGCCGCGACCCGGGTGGCGGTCCCCCCGGTGCTCGGCACCGTGCCGGAGTTCCGGCTCTGGCTCCAGGAACGGGTGCCCGGCATCGGCGGCTTCCCGGCCCTGACCGGACCGGAGTCGCCGACCGCGGCCCGCCGGATCGGCGCGGCCCTGGCCGCCTTCCACCGCGACGCGCCGGCGACGGACCGCGTCCACGGCCCCGCCGCCGAGTCGGCGATCCTCACGACCCGCCTCACGGCCATGGCGGACCGGGTTCCGGCCTGGCAGTCGCGCGCGGAGCGACTCCTCGACCGCCTCCGTGCGGTGGTCGACGCCCTCCCGGCCGAACCGCGGTGCACGATCCACCGCGACTGCTATCCCGACCAGGTGCTGATCCACGGCGACCGCGTCACCCTGGTCGACCTCGACCTCCACGCCCTCGGCGACCCGGCCCTCGACCTCGGCAACTTCATTGCCCACCTGGTGGAGTTTGCCATCCGCCAGGGCGAGGACGGAACCCGGTTCGACACCCCGCACCCCTTGGCCGCCGACCTGCTTGACGGCTACGCCGCGGCGGGCGGGTTGGTCGATCCCGACGCGGTCGGCGCCTATCTGACCCTCAGCCTGGCGCGGCTGGTGGCGCTGAGCACCGAGTTGCCGGGACGGGCGGGCACGACCGAACGGCTCGGCGCGCTGGTCGAGCGCCGATTGGCGGTCCAATGACATCGCCCCCGCGCCGGATCCTTCTTTGCCTGAGCCTCTGCGCCACGGCCGCCGCGGCCCAGCGCGGTCCGGCCCCGGATCTCCAGTATCGGGTGTCGACGACGATGCTGCTCGACACCAATCTCGACCACGACGAGACCCCCGACGAAGCCTACGGCGGCGTCCTCGGCATGGGGCTCGAGTTCCGCGATCGGCGCGATCGCCCCCGCTTCGCGCTCCGCTACGAGATGGCCGGGCACCAGTACTCGATTCCCGCCCCGTGGAACCGCCTGAGCCACCTGGCCGGCCTGGCCCTGGCCATCCGGCCGGGCCGTCGCGTCAGCTTCACGACCGAGGCGGAGGTCACCCTCAAGGGCTCTTCCGAGGACCGGGACCTCGGCGACCAGTACCAGCTCCGCCACACCATCGGCCTCCGCCTCGTCGAGCGCGCCAGCTTCGAGTTCGGCGCGACCGTCCGGCGGCGCCGTTATGCGGCGTCGCCGGAGCGGAACGCCACCAATGGGTACCTCGAGGCGGAGCTCGAGTATCGGCTGACGCGGGCCATCCGATTGACCGGGGCAGGCCGGGCCGAGGTGAACGAGGCCGACTCGACCCGCTACCGATACGACCGGGGGACCCTGATCGGGGGCCTCTCGGTCGATCACGGCTTCGGTCGGCTGGAACTCGAGGGGAAAGTCCGGCGGCAGCACTATCGGCATCGGATCGTGGACGATCTCGAACCGGCCCGGCTTCGGCGGGACCGACGCTACCAACTGTCGGCCGAATGGACGCTCCGCCCTTGGCGGTCGCTGGACGTCGTTCTGGGGTACGAGTTCGAGAACCGCAATTCGAACGACCCGGATCGCCGCTACGTCGCCCACCAGTTCGGCCTCACGCTGGTTCGGACCTGGTAGCGGCCTCGCCCGGTAACCCGAAACCGGATGGCCGGGTTTCCCGTCGGGAGCCGCCATGTCCACCAATCGACTCGGGTTCGGCCAGTTCTTCGGCCCGGCCGACCACCGCCGTGCCATTCCCGGATTCGTGCTGGCCGATCGCCGGCCCGACGCCACCCTGATCGTCGGCCCTCACACCCACGAGGAGGCCCATTTCGTGGTCGTCCTCGGCGGGGCGTACCTCTCCTCCGCGCGCGGCGCGCCGAGCGTGTGCGGGCCGTCGACGGTCATCTTCAACCCTCCCGGCACGACCCACCGCGATCGCTTTGCCGGCGACCGAAATCGGATTGGCGGCCGGTTCTTCGCGGTGACGGTGGGCGCCGAGCCGATGGCCCGGGCCTCGAGCCTCGGTTTGGGCCGCGACGGGCCGCGCGTGGTCCGGTCGGCCGACGCGTCAGCGACCGCTTCGCGGCTGATCGAAGAGTGTCGACGATGGAACGGGGGGTCGGCGCTGGTGGCGGAAGGACTCTGCCTGGCGTTACTGGGGCACCTCGACGAGCGCGAGGACGACCGCGGCCCGGGCCGGGCTCCCCGGTGGCTGCTTCGGGTCCGCGACCTCCTCGCGGCGAGCGGGCCGTTCCCGGGACTCGGCCGACTGGCGGCGGAGGCGGGCGTCCACCCGATTTCGCTCACCCGCGCGTTCCGGCGCCAGTTCGGGGCCCCGCCGACGGAGTACCACCGGAACCTCCGCCTGGCGGAGGCCGAACGACAGCTCCGGACCACCGACCGGCCGCTCGCCGCGATCGCCCTGGCCGCCGGTTTTGCCGACCAGAGCCACTTTACCCGGGCCTTCCGGCGCCGGTTCGGACGCCCGCCGGGCGCCTACCGGCGCGACCTGCCTAACGAATCCTGACGATCCCGATCCGGGGCACCAGCGCGGGATCGATGGCCGTGCCCTGGGCGTCCCGGAGCAACTGCACGTCGATCGCCGGGCCGTTGGCCTGCTGGATCAGCCGAAGGTGCCGGCCGCTGCCCCCTCGAAGGGTTCCGATCCGCGAGTATCCCCCGCTGGTCGAGTCGGGCTTGAGCGGAAAACCTCCCGGGAAGATCTGGGAGTTCCGCGGATCGGTCCAGATCGATCGGAGCCCCCAGCTCCGGAGCCGCAGCCGAGGGCTGGCGGCCGTGAAGTTCGGGAGGTCGTCGAGATACGCCGCCATCAGCCACTCCGGCACCAGCTGCGAGAACGGCGTCCCAGTCCGGGCGGCGATCGAGGCTCCGCCCCCCGGCCCGGTCACCAGACTGGGTGTGAAGTCGGTGCCGAGGATCGTGTCGGTCGCGAACTGGTCGATGACCCACCGGAGGAAGAACCAGCTGGCCCCGCGCTCCTCGAGGGTGCCGTTGGAACTGGTCGGGTAGATCAGGTAGTGACCTTCGGTGTCCTGGAGGTAGTCGTGGGTGTTGATGATGTCGCTCGAGATGTACTGGCTCCGGCAGGAACTGAAGCCGGCCGCCACGCACTCGGAATTCGGGATCAACCGGCCACCCAGCTCCTCGGCAAAGTGCGACATGGCCTCGTTGAGCCAGGTCTCCTCCGAGTTGCCGCCCCCCTGCAGGACCCGCCGATTCCAGCTGATCATGTGCTGGAGTTCGTGGATCAGCGTCGGCTTGACGTTGTTGACCGCCGACGACCGGCTGATCGCGTTGCAGGTCCCGCTGCTGTTGGCCGGCGCCGGCACGAAGGTGTAGAACACCTCGGCCTTGTTC
>JAEUJH010000678.1 GCA_016794825.1 Gemmatimonadota bacterium | reverse complement strand
GGCGGCCACCACGCTGTCGAGGTTGCCCGGCCCGCCCTGGACGTAGCGATCGACCGCCACACCTTCGGTGAACCCCGACTCGAGCGCGACGGCGGTCAGGCCGAGGTGAGTCACCGCGTACCGCACCAGGTGGTTCCGGAGCACCAGCGGTTCCCGCGCCCCATGGATCATCTCACCTAACGATACCACCCGGGCGGCCCCGATCATCCGGCCCAGGGCCCGATAGCTCGACTCGTCGTACGACGATTCGATGGCTGGCAACGGAACCGCCGCCGCTCGGGCCCACCGCACCAACCCGGCGCTCGGCGCCAGGGGGTTGCCGCCCCCGCGGCTCGGTGGGCTGCCCTGGCTCGGCGCCGCCGCCGGCACCGATTCGGCGCCCGCGGGCCACTGGCCCCGGAGAAACTCGTCGAGGGCCGGGATCAGCCGCCCGGACACCTCGTACTGCGGCCAGTGCCCGGCTTCCGTCAGAAGGAGGAGCCGCCCGTTAGGCTGGCCCGCCACCCACTCCCGCGACCCCTCCAGGGGAAAGGTGTCGTGCGCCCCATGCACCACCAGGTATGGAACCCGCAGTTCGCCAAGTCGCGGTCGCCAGTCGACCGTGGCGAACGAGGCCATCGCGGCGGCGGCGGTCTGCCCGTAGCGCTCGGGCCATTCGGTCGAATATTCGCAGACGTCCGGCGCCAGCCGGGCCATGGCCGGATCGGCAAACGTCCCGGGATTGCTGAGCCGCGCCTGTTCGCGGCACAGGTCGGCCTGGCGACCAGCGAACTCGCCGGCCGCGACTCGGGCGTCGAGCCGCCGCGAGGCGGCGGTGTCGCTCCGGGCGCGGGCCCGCGCGCGGATCTCGGTCAGATGGGGCTGCTGCCGGGGCGGGAGCGGGGTGAGCAGGACCAGGCGGGTGACCTGGGCCCGATGGCCGAGGGCGTATGCCACCGCGTCGGGACCGAGCCCCGACCAGCCGATCATCGCAAACGAGTCCGCCCCGACCGCTCGACTCACCGCCTCGATGTCGAGCAGCCGGTGCTCCAGCGTCATCTTGCTCGGCGGCACCCAATCGGAACGGCCCCGGCTCCTCGAATCGTAGAGTACCAGCCGGCGGCCGCGGGCCAGCCCATCCAGGCTCCGCCCGTGGTAGGCCGCCGCCGGAGCCAGCACCGTCTCGGCGCCGCTCCCCACGATCCGATACCAGAGCCGAACGCTGTCGGTGGTGGTGGCGTACCCTTCCTGAGCCTGGAACGCCCGGGTTCCGCCTGGCCCGGGCACGAGAATGGGGCGGGCACCAGCCTGGATTGCCAGGGCCATGGTGCCCGCCAGGAAAATCCGCTTCACGTGGTCGTGACTTTCGTGAGGTGTGGCTCGACGTCGGATCGACGCCTTCCGATCAGTTCGGCGGCGGGCCGCCGTTGCCGGACCGTGGCCGCACCGCGCCGAACGAGCCGAGCAGTCCGATCTCCAGCCGCACGGGCCGTCCGGCGGAGTCGAGCTGGAACGTGGCCGTCGACGCCAGCGGGGCGAGCACGCCGGCATTCTCCCAGTTCACGACCCGGAAGGCGTTGTACTGCCACGGCTCCAGCCTGGCCGAAAAGCCCGCCCGGTCGTCCCAGTTCAAGCGGAGCACCCCGCCCTCGAACGTTACCCGGGCGGTGCCGTTGATCGAGTCGGCATACACGCCAGCGTAACGCTCGAGCGGCAGGGACATCGGCGCGGCCGCGGTGGCGGCCGGGGCGCTCGGCCGGGCTCGCTGCGAGCGGGCCCATGCCTCGCCGTTCCAGTCCCGCTCCGACAGGCCGAGGGCCACGTCGAACACGTGCCGGACCAGCGCGTTATGCATCGAGTGACCGTCGCGGTTGGTCAACACCACCACCCCAATTTGGTCTTCCGGCAACAGGGTCATTGCCGCCAGCATCCCGTCGATCGACCCGCCGTGATCGATGACCCGATGGCCCCGGTAGTACTGGAGGAACCAACCCATGCCGTAGCCCAGCGACGTG
>JAEUJH010000642.1 GCA_016794825.1 Gemmatimonadota bacterium | reverse complement strand
TTCACCACCGACGAGGGAACCGGGATGTCGGTCGACGTCGCGCCCGACGGGTCGTGGCTCGCGTTCGATCTCCTTGGCCACGTCTATCGGGTCCCGATCGGCGGCGGCGAGGCCACGGCCATTACCCAGAACAGCGGGCCGGCCCTCAATTTCCATCCCGCCATCTCGCCGGACGGGCAACGGATCGCGTTCGTCTCCGACCGGAACGGCCAGCTCAACGTCTGGACGATGGCGGCCGACGGCACCGATCCGAAGCTCGTCTTCGGCGACCTCGACACCCGCTTCCTCCAGCCGGCCTGGGCGCCCGACGGCAAGAGCATCGTGGCGGTCCGGTTGTTCCGGACGCCGGGCCGTTCGTGGCACCGACAGAACCGGACCCTCTATCGGCTGCCGCTCGACGGCGGCAAGCCGGAGCCGATCATCGAGGAGCGGTTGACTCAGCCGGACGCGCCCGCGTTCTCGAAGGACGGGCGGCACCTCTACTACCACGTTTCCTACTCGATCGCCGAAGGGCTCGGCATGCTGACGGCCGGGTATCGGATCCTCCGCCGCGACCAGGGCACCGGCGCGCTCGAGAACGTCCGCCTGGCCGGCCCGGCCGAACCGACGCCCGAGTTCCGCGCGGCCCTCAAGGCCGGCGGCTACGCCACCGACGTCGGAACGGAACCGTCGGCTACCACGCCCAAGCCGTCGCCGGACGGGAAGTGGCTGGCGTTCTCTCGGGAAATGCCGGACCAGACCTTCGAGTGGCGGGGCCACCGGATGCGGCCGGCGACCGCGCTCTGGCTCCGCGACCTCGCCACCGGGGCGGAACGGGTGATCCTGCCTAACGCCACCAAGGACCTCACCGAGATCAACGCCCAGTACGCCTACCGGCCGTTTCCGGGCTACGCCTGGATGCCGGACGGCGGGTCCCTGGTGCTGTCGGTCGGCGGCAAGATCCAGCGGCTCGACGTCGCCACCGGCGCGCTCACCCCGATTCCGTTCACCGCCCGAGTCCTCCGGACCCTCTCCGAGCCGGCCCGGGGCCGCTATCGGGTCGAGGACGACTCGCTCACGGTCAGGTTCATCCAATGGCCCGCCTCCTCGCCCGACGGGAAACGGCTGGCGTTCGTGGCGGTCGGCCGGGTCTGGGTCATGGACCTGCCGAGCGGCACGCCGACGCCGCTCACCGAGTCGATGCTGCCGGCGTTCCAGTTGGCGCCGGCGTGGTCGCCGGACGGTCGGCAGGTGGCGTTCTCGACCTGGGACGACGAGCGGCGCGGCCACCTCTGGACCGTGGCGGCCGGGGGCGGCGCCCCGCGACGGATCACCACCGCGCCAGGCGAATATCTCGGCCCGGTCTGGAGTCCGGACGGCCGGTGGATCGCGGCCAGCCAGGGACCGGGCGGCACGACAGCCTCGTGGAATCCGTGGGATGAAGCGGCCGGGTGGCGGCTGGTCCGGTTCCCGGCGACGGGCGGACCCGGAAAGCCGCTGGCCGAAATCGGCGGCTGGGCCATGGCCGGACTCGGCCCCGACGGCAGGATCGTCTTCCCGGCGCAGCGCGAGGTGCAGGGCGGGTCGCCGCTGCTGTACAAGCCGTTCCCCGACTCGGCCGCGCTCGCCAACGTCGTCACGGTACGGAGCATCGACTGGGAGGGCGCCGGCGTCACCGAGCATCTCGAGTTCCCGGCCCGGCGCGGGCGCGGCAACACGCCGGTCTGGTCGCCCGACGGCGCCTGGGTGGCGTTCGACGCGGCCCACGTCATCTACGCCACGCCGACCACGACCACCGGTCACCAGGTCATCGTGGCCAATCCCAACGTGCCCGTGGCCAATCGAGTCCGGATCGGATCGTGGGGCGGGATCTTCCCGCGCTGGCGCGACGCCGGCACCCTCGAGTTCGCCTCGGGCCGCCGGTACGTCACCTGGGAGCCGAAGACGGGCAAGACGTCGGCCGTCGAAATCCGTCTCCGGGTTCCCAAGCCCCGCCCCGAGGGCGCCATTGCCCTGGTCAACGCCAAGATCGTCACCATCGACAGTGCCGGCGTCATCGACCGAGGGACCATCGTGGTCCGGGGCTCCCGGATTGCCTGTGTCGGCGTCTGCGACACGGCCGGCGTGTCGCGGGTCGTCGACCTCAGCGGCAAGACGGTCATTCCCGGTCTGGTCGACCTCCACGCCCATCACACCGACGAGGAATCGGGCGTGGTGCCGCAGCATCGGCCCCAGTCGGCGCTCGACCTGGCGTACGGCGTCACCACCATCGTCGACCCCGCCACCACCTCGGAGGGCGCCTTCCCGGTGGCGGAACTGACCGAGGCGGGCCTGGTGGTCGGACCGCGGACCCTCTCCAGCGCGGAGTTCGTGATTTCCCACGGGATTGCCTGGGGCGACTATCAGGAAATCGCCACCCTCGAGGACGCGAAGGCCCACGTCGACAAGCGGGCCGAGTGGGGCGCCGTGACCATCAAGAACTACCGGCAGCCCGGCCGGCTCCAGCATCAGCTCCTGGCCCGGGCCGCCCGGGAACGGGGCATCAGCCTGACCAGCGAGGGCGGCCCGCTCTTCCTCGACGTGGGATACGCGATCGACGGCCAGACCGGCTGGGAGCACATGATCGCCGACCTGCCGCTCTATCGCGACGCCACCACCTTCTTCGGCAAGGCGGGGCTGGTCTACTCGCCGACCCTGATCGTGGCCGGCGTGCCCCATGGGTCGATGGAGTACTTCCGCCCCCGCGCCAACCTGCTCGACGAAGCGCGAACCCGCCGGTTCCTGCCGTACCCGATCCTGGCCGCCAAGGTGGCCGCCGCGCGCGGCAAGGAACTGGAGGAAGTGGCGTTTCCGATCATGGCCGAGGGCGTGGCCGACATCGTCAAGGCGGGGGGCTACGCGGCGATCGGCGAACACGGCGAACAGACCGGGCTCGGGTCGCACTGGGAAATCTGGGCCTACGCGACGGGGCTCGATCCGGTGCAGGCACTCAAGATCGCCACCTGGGACGGGGCGTACTTCATCGGGGCGCACGAGGAAATCGGCTCGATCCGGGTCGGCAAGGTGGCCGACCTGGCCAT
>JAEUJH010000637.1 GCA_016794825.1 Gemmatimonadota bacterium | reverse complement strand
TCGCGACCGAACTGATTCCCCTGGGCGACGATCGCTTCCTGCCGGCCGATCCGGCCATGGGCGGCAATCGCGGGTGGGACGTGGCGTTCTGGGGGCGGGACGGCGCGGGTCGGGCGACTCACTTTCTCAACGGAGTGTTCGCGACCCGGCGGACGGGGTGAGGCGCCCGCTACCGTGACGCCTTCCCTCCTTCCCGTGTCCAGATGACGATCGCGGCACAGCTATCGTCGAGAAACTCCGCTGGAATCTGGGCAACGCCGCGGAAGATCTCGACCGCCTCGATCATTCGCGGTGAGACGGCGTCCAACCGTTCGAGCCACTCACGCCAGACCTCGCTGACGAGTTCCAGTTCCTTGGTCATGTCGCCATCCCGCCGCGATCCCGGCATCGTCGCGGCCCGCCCCCCCTCCGTCTGGTGAGCGGACGGCTGTTTCACTCCATCGATCCAGATGCCGATCTTCGGTGGGAAGGTCGAGCAACGAGCAAACCTGACCTGCGTTCCCGCCACACCAGGTGGATTCCAGGTCACTTGAATCCCCGGGAGCCCCCGGAGTAGCTCGAAGGTCCGCAGCGCCGTTGACTCATCGATCTGCTCCCTGGTGAGGAACGTCCCCAGTCCGGAGCGTCGCCGCCGGTAGAAGTCGTCGTACCGCGTGGTGTGGGCCAGCCTCGCCGGCTTGGCCAATGCGGCCTCGACCCGAAGCTCCGGAAGCGAAACCGCCGCCTTCTGCAGGGTGAAGTCGTGTTCAATGATAGTGCCAGCGGGGACAACGAAGGCCCTGGATTGCGGGAGGAAGCCCACCGCCCGCACGAACACCCTGACCTCGCCGGGCGAAATCCCAAGGAGTTGATACCGCCCTTCATGGTCCGCCACCGCGCGGCCCGGGCCATCGACCACACCCACTTCAGCGCCTTCGACCGCCCGCTCACCCGACCGGACGACGCCACGAACGCCAGTGGTCCCGGTCTGAGCGGGTGCCACGGTCGGCAACCCAAAGAAGGCCAAGGCAAGGACCAAGTACCGACCCAAGGCTGGTATCATCGCGCCTCCGAGGAATCACGTTCGGCCAATAGGCGTCGTCCGCGGATCCGCGTGCGACTCAACCAACACCCCATGATCGACTAGCATCCGTACGGCAGCGAGGCCTCGCACCGAGTCGTCGCGCCCTGCGAGGCGCACCGCGTCCGCCAACGCCAGGGGACCACCTGCAAGAAGGGCGTGGAGCAGGTCCGTCGCGATCCCGAGCGTGTCGAAGCGCCCATATGTCGCAACCGTCGCGACCAGCCCGTCCGTCGACAGCACCCTAAGAGGGGCAAGTCTTAGGCGAGACGGTAGATCAGTGCACGCAGTCTGAGCGAACGCGAGGCGAACACCCTCCGCGGCCGCACGCCCTTCCGCCCCGCAGACTTCTAGGACGTCAGTCAAGGACAGCGGCCGGACTTTCGCCGCGGTGGATGCGAAGAACTCCCTCTCGCGGCCTGCCAGGGTCCCCCAAAGTTCGGACCTCGTCCCGTCCCACCCACGAACGAGCTCGACTGAGAGGCGCTCAGCCGCTGCCAAACGGCGGTACGCAAGACACCTCAGCAGCTCGCGACTCGGAAGGCCTGCCTCGAGCGCTGCCCAGGCGCTGAGGGCCGCCTCCACAGCCTTCAGAAAGGCGCGAAGCGCAGCCCACAGCTCCGCGCCAATCCGCCCCCGAACGTGGCGGCAAAACCAGGTTGCGCACTCCGCATTGCGATGCTTCCAGATCCCGCATGAGCCAGCGCCGCTCTCGTCATAATGCGGGCAGCGAAGAGCGTCCGATGCGCCAAAGGCCTGCTCAGCAACTGCCTCGTACGCAAGACGCAGCATTGGAACGACTCCGACACCGAGAGGGGTGACCGCGGTCTGGTGTCGGATTCGGATCTCGAGCGACAGGTGGCCGTTGGGTGAAGACTCTTCTGCCAAGGCGGCACCGACCAGGTAGTTGGGAAGCTCGGGGACGTACGTGCAGCACTTCGCCGACGGATGGAATGGCTTAGTCTCGGAGGCGACACCGGCCGTGGCGCACATTGGGCATTCCGAGCACTGAGCACGGCCTTCGCGGGGCACGGGCCCAATCAACTCGTCGATCCAGGAGCCGTAGACTGCCGGCAACGGCTCGAAGCCGACCCCAGCCTGAGCTGCGGGATGCAGGCCGGTGAGGATGGGATGCTCAGGCGCACGGCTCATGCCGGACCCACAGGCCAACGTCGGCCTGCGAACGATCCATACCGCAGGTCATCGCTTCGAACGAAGCCGTGGGCAAAGGCAAGTGCCACGAGATGTGGAGCATTGCGGGCCCCCAAGCGGGCCCTGGCTAGCGCAAGGTACTGAGTTACTGTTCGGACACTTAACCCAAGGGCGACCGCAGCACTTCCTGCCGAGTAACCGTTCGCGAGATACCGTACTGCCACCGCCTGGCGGCGTGAGAGGCGCACTAACGGATCGACTGCGGACTGCAGCACGACCGACTCGATCAGATCAGGCTCAGGCATCGGCAGATCCGTTGTCGTACGGCGGCCTCCACAGGACGAACTCGGAGGCCCTGACCGCCACGCCAATCTTCGTTCCGGTCGGTCGCCGCGCAACCCCCCCCCCCTGTGAAGAGTCCTTACACCAAAACCCCCGTAGGCGTTTCACGCCGTCAGTCATCCGATTGCGGCGATTTCTGGCCCACGCGAACTTTCGATGGCGCCAACCAACGCGGGCGTACCTGAGAAACCACGTTAGCGAAGGAGAGTCATATGGACCGCAAGAACATCGTTAGGGGTACGTCGCTCGCGATACTGGCGGCAAGTGCGCCAGCTGCGATCACCCCTGCAGCGGGGATTCAGGTCAACGAGGCCTGCGGTAGCAGTTCCGGTTTCATCGGTTGCTGCTCCGACCCGGGCTCTTGGTGTCAGCGCCCCGCCCAAGGTCCGCTATACAACTACTTCTGGTGGGACGGGCTGAATTGCCCGAAGACGTAGCGCTCCCGTTGCGTTAGGGAGCGTGGCGGCACCGTGAAGGGCCAGCTGCACTGCGTGGAGTGACCGTGCGAGTCGGGTAGTCTGACAAGTGACCGTTCCCGGTAGGATGGCCCCATGGCCGAAAAGGGTGACGCGCGACTGCTACTGCTGATCGTTCCGTTTCTAGCGGCTTGGCCGCTCGGCGGAGCGCGAGAGGCCGCCGGCCAGGACCGGTCAACGGACCGCGGAAGGGCCGTCGTACCGCTGACGGGCCGGCAACTGACTCAACCCAACTTGCTCATGCTCCCGACCGCAGTCTCGGTG
>JAEUJH010000629.1 GCA_016794825.1 Gemmatimonadota bacterium | reverse complement strand
ACCCAGGCGAGGGCGGTTGCCACGTTCTCGGCGCCGCGATGCTCGCGGCTCACGCCGTCGTAGTCGACCGACCGACCACCCAAGTGGACGTCCGCCGTGCAGTAGGGAACGAACACCACCGTCCAGTCCCGGAACGGATTGGCGGCCTGGCTGAGATCGAGAATGCCGGCGCCGCGCGTTGGGTCGTCGCGCTCGTCGACCGATGGGTCGAAGGTGGGCCGGGCCGCCGAATCGCAGTTGCCCTTGAACCAGCAGGCGCCGCCGCCCTGGAGGTAGAACAGCAACTTGTCGGGGCTGCCCCAGTGGACCCAGAAGTGCCAGGGGCCGCCCGTGGCGCAGCGGGTGCCTTCGGGGTGGATCGCTTCCCAGGCCTGGGCCAGGGCGGTGGCGGGCGAGCCGATCAGGAAAAGGAGGAAGAGCCAGCGTGGCATCGAAACGTTCCGATTGGGGTCGAGGGAGAATGAAGGATCGCGCCGGACTGGTCGAGCCGCCAGGGTGAGGCTCGGCCCCCTCGCCATCGTCCGCTTGTTGGCTACCTTCGTTGACCTCCCCATTCGAGCGGCCCCATGAAGCCTCGCGTTGTCGCCGTCCCGGATCTCTGGCGCGCCAAAGGTCTCGTCCTTGCTCTCCTGGCGGTGGCCGTCGGTACCGTTCGGGTCGCGGCCCAGTCGGTTCAGTATCGCTCCCCGGAAGGGGTGGAATACCGTTCCCGACCGGACACCGGGGCGATTGCCCGGGCCGAGGCGGCGTTGGCTCGCGATCCCCGGAACGTGAACCTGGTCATTGCGCTGGGCATTGCACAGTCCGGGGCGCAGCAGTTCCGGGAGGCCATCGAGACCTTTACCCGGGGCCTGGCGATCGCGCCCAACCACCCGATGCTGTACCGGTGGCGGGGTCACCGATACCTCTCGGTGCGGGAGTTCGACAAGGCGGCCGCCGACCTGACGCATGCGCTGACGCTCGACCCCGCCAACTACGGGGCGCTCTTTCACCTGGGCATCATTCGCTACCTCCGGGGCGATTTTCCCGCCGCGGCGGAGCTGTTCCGTCGGGCCCAGCCCGTCGCCCCGGACGCGGGTGAACTGGCGGGATCGACCGACTGGCGCTGGATGTCGCTCGCGCGTTCCGGTCGGATGGCCGAGGCCCGAAGCATGCTGGCACAGCGGCCGGACTCGCTGCCCGTCGATCCCAACTACGTCTATGCGCGCCGGTTGGCGTTCTATCGAGGATCGGTCAAGCCGGCCAACCTGCTTCGCGAGGGTGACGACCCGACTGTCGAGGCAACGCTCGCCTATGGCTTGGGCAACTGGCACCTGGTCCGGGCCGACACCGCCTCGGCGCGAGCAATGTTCCAGCGGTCGGTTGCGTCGGGCGGGTGGGCGGCGTTCGGGTTCATCCTGTCCGAGGTGGAACTCACCCGGCTGCGCCAGTGACGGTCGGTCTGGCCGCTGGGAACGCGCCTCGACATCGCTCGAGTCGATTCGCTAGGCGTCCGGGCGGCCACCTGACGGCGGGACCGGCGCTCCAAACGTGGCTTCCCACGTCCGGGGACGGACGACCGCGGATCCGCGCGCTCGACCCATGGCCCAGCCGGGCGCCCGCGCGGCCGCGTCCGCTCCGGTGGGCGGGGCGCGCACGATGGTGAGCGGATGACCTGGGATGTCGCAGACGTAGTCGAGCTGCCATCCAGCCGGGGTGAATTCCCGTGGGCTGGCCGGGCGTGACGGACCATGGATGCGGTACCCCTTCGCCAAGATCCAGAAGGGCTGGCCAATGGAATCGATTCCCTGGCCCCACCAGAAGCCCCGGCTGATGGCCTGCCCATCGGGTCGGGTGCCGTCTTCCCAGGCCAGGAGCCGGATCCGGGTGAGGACACCGGGCAGCGCGGGCGGGCGGCCGCAGAAGCCCGTCGCCCGCGACAGGAAGATCGCGGTTTCCTCGGTCGACCAGGCGGGACGCGGGTCGAGGGTATCTCCCGCGATGCGGTCAGCTGGCGACTGCGCCGTAGCCCGGGTGGTGCCCAGGCCAAGCAAGATGCCGCTCAGGATCCGAACCGTCCGTCGCATCCGAGCCAGCCCGTCGCAACCCGCCAAGGTCAGGCTGGCCGCCATCGCGAGCATCCAGCGCATTTCGCCTCCCCAAGTGTCCTGACCCAACCTCGGTTCGACCCGTCAAGCCGCCGTCAAGGATGCATCGTACCGTCTCGTTCACGGCCCGAAAGTGAACGACGTCTCGCCCCCGACGACGTACACCAGCCAGGAGACTCCGACCCCAAGGCCGACGACTCCGCCGACCCAGACCGCGAGAGCGGGCGCAACCTGTCGATCGAGCTCGGGAACCTGATCGGGCGATGCCTGGCGCAGGAAGAGACCGTAGGCAGCCAGCGCGAGCGCGACGCCCGCGACCACGTCGACGACGTAGTGCTGCTTGGTGAACAACGTCGACAGCGCGACGAGGACCGCGGCGAGCAACGCGACGGTTCCGAGGCGGCGATGCACGCGGGAACAGGCCAGCGCGGACACGAAGGAATGGGCGACGTGGAGCGACGGGAAGCAGTTGTACGGGGGATCAGCGGAGTACAGGGCCCGCAGGCCCCACAGCCCGAAACCCGCTCCGCTCACCCGGTCGGGTCGGGGCGCCGCGGTCGGATAGATCAGGAAAAAGAAGAGATAGGCCGTGATCCAGATCGACAAGTAGGCCGCGAACATCCGGCGGACGAGCGCGTCCTCCCGGACGACGACGATCGGAAGCAGGATCAGGAACAGGTACAGCGCGCCGTAGACGACCGCCCAGGATGGGACGAGCGGCAGGACATCATCGAGCGCCAGGGCGGGAACGTGTCTCGTCGTCGGTGGCAGGAAGCTCGGGATCAGGATGTAGAAGGGAATCAGGGCGCAGAGCAGGATCATCGAGCCGGGCACGCGGTACGGCCGCGCCAGGGACTGCCTGACGATCGTCCAGCCGAATGCGGCAGCGACTGACCCGTCAGGCGACCGGTCCGCCGCCTGGCGATCGCCGAGCGGGGTCATGGATCCGCTCGCGACGGGCGCCGGTCCAGCGGCTGGGCAAGCCCGATGAGGATCCCCTCGGGTCCGCGGATGTAGCAGAGTCGATAGATGTTCTCGAAATCGACCACCTCGTCGACCACCGTGGCGCCGAGCCGGCAGAGCCGGACGAGCGTGTCGTCGATGTCGGCGACGGCGAACATGACGCGCAGGTACCCCAGCGAGTTCACGGGGGCCCGGCGGTGATCGGATACGATGGCGGGGGCATGGAACCGGGAAAGTTCGAGGCGGTTGTGCCCGTCGGGGGTGCGCATCATGGCGATCTCGACCCGCTGGTCCCGCACGCCGGTGACTCGGCCGGCCCAGTCGCCCTCGATGGGCATGCGGCCTTCGAGCGACAGCCCGAGTTCGATGAAGAACGCGATGGCGGCATCGAGGTCCTCGACCACGAGGCCGACGTTGTCCATCCGGATGACGGTCACGATGCCTCCCCCTCGATTCGCGCCAGGCGCAACTGCCGATTCGCGTTACTTCGGCAGATTTGAACGGATCAAGTCCGCGGTTTCGACCAGCTGCCGGGCGGAGACCCGCACCCGGTCCCGCCGCTCCGCGTCGCCGCTCGGATCGTGGGGTGTACCCCGCGGACGCCCGGCGCTCTCGAAGGTGGCGAGTTGCGGTGGACCGATGCCCCAGTCACTTCCAGGTTGCCGGGGCACGACATGGAAGTGGAAGTGGGGCGTTTCCTGCCCGCTGTAGACCCCGTTGTTCTGGAACGTCAGGATCCCAAGGGGTCGGTACGCCTCGACGAGCGCCTCGGCCACGCGCTTGGCCGCGACCAGAATCGTCCCGCACTCCTGGGGCGAGAGATCGAGCAGCGTCGCGACATGCCGGCGGGTGATGACGCAGCACTGCCCGACCTCGAACTGCCACGGATTGATGACGGTGAGGGTGTGTTCGCCCTCTTCGATGATC
>JAEUJH010000617.1 GCA_016794825.1 Gemmatimonadota bacterium | reverse complement strand
ATCTAGTCCTGGCCAGAGTCGCCTACCAGCCTGCGTGGCGGGCCTCCTGCTCGTCCTGGTTTCCGCCGGGTCCGCTCAGACCCGTCTTCGCGCCACCTCCGCCGCCGCGTTCCTCAAGGAACCGGGCGGCATCCGGCTCGGCTCCCTGGTGAGCGGGCAGGCCTACGCAACCGGGCGCGCCAACGGCGCTCACGTCGAAGCCACCGTCGAAGGCTGGATTCCCTCCGCCGCCGCGCAGGCCACCACGCGCGACGGCTTCGATCTGACCCTGACCGCGGGCGGCGGCGAAGCCCTGCGGGCCTCGCCCAACGGGGCGGTGGTGGCCCGGATCCAGGAAGGGACCCTGCTCAACCGGATCGGGACCCGAGGATCCTGGGTTCGGGTCCGGCGGGCCGGTTGGGTGGCTCGGAGCGCGCTGGGTGCGGTCGAACCGACCCCGGATCGCGCCACGGTTGCCGCCGCCCAGGCCAAGCCAGTGCCGCCCCCGCCGCCGCCCGCGGCGAGCACGGCGGCTCCGCCGTCCTCGACCAGGGCCGCCACGCCGCCAGCCGCCACCACCCAGCCCGCCCCGACCTCGGGGCCGGCCGCTCGTTCCGATTCGGCCACGCCCTCGGAGGATGCCCCGCTCCGCGAAGGGGTTGCGGGGGCCGCCACCCTCAAGCCGGGAGCCCGGGTGGTCGCCACCCGCGACGGCAAGGCGATCGCCCTGGCGGAGGGATGGCCGGACGTCGAGGTCGTCGAGCAGACCCGCGACTGGGTCAAGGTCCGGATCGAGGGCTGGGTCCGCGCCGCCGACCTCGCCTCCGAGACGGTTGCCGGGCCCAAGATCACGGCCGCGATGATCCAGACCGCGCCCGACAAGTACGTCAATCAGCCCGTCACCTGGCGGCTCCAGTTCCTGGCCGTGCAGGAGGCCGACGCGCTCCGGCCGGAAATGCCCCGCGGGCAGCTCTACGTGCTGGCGCGCGGTCCGCTCCCGGAGAGCGGGTTCACCTACCTGATGGTCACGAAGGAGCAGGCGGCCGAGTTCCGCCGGCTGGCCCCGCTCGACGAGGTCAGGGTCGACGCGGTCGTCCGGGCCGGCCGGACCAAGTTCCTCCCGACTCCCGTCCTCGAACTCGTCAAGGTGGTCCGATGAACGAGAACCTGAAGCAGCGGATTCTCCGGCGGCTCGAGGCGCTCAGCGACGAGCGCGGCTACCAGATCCTCGACTACGTCGAGTTCCTCGAGAGCAAGTACGCCGAGCGGGTGGCGCCCACCAACGTGTTCGCCCGGGTCACCGAAACGGTCGAGGACGTGCTCCGGGCGGGGAAGGTCCCGGTCAAGGCCATTTCGGGCACCATGGGCGTCATGGACAGCGCCTCGAAGGTCATGAAGGGCGTGGCCGCCGCGGCCCAGGCCGTCGTCGACGAGGCCATCCAGGCCGCCCAGACCCGCCCCACCGCCCCGGCCGGACCCGATCGGCCGGCGCCCAAACCGGAGCCACGTTAGGCGGATTCCCCCTCGCCCGGCCGGGGCGGGGGCGCTTGCCCGGCAGGGGCCTCGCCTTTACGTTTGTCCATGGCCCACGTGATTTTTTCCGCGGTATTCCCGCTTCCAATCGAGAGTCGCCCACGATGAGCACCCTGCGCCCGGGGGTTGCCCTCACGTTCGACGACGTCCTTCTGGTCCCGCGCCACAGCGCCGTGCACCCTCGGGACGTCGCCACCGGCAGTTTCTTTACCCGCACCATTCCGCTCAACATCCCCCTCATCTCCGCCGCCATGGACACCGTCACCGAGGCCGAAATGGCCATCGCGATGGCCCGGGCCGGCGGCATCGGCGTCATTCACAAGAACATGACGATCGATCGGCAAGCCGCCGAGGTGGACCGGGTCAAGCGGAGTGAAAGCGGGATGATCATGAACCCGATCACCCTCGGCCCCGACCGCCCGATCCGCGAGGCGGCCACGCTGATGAAGCGGTTCCGGATTTCCGGAGTCCCGATCGTCGACGGCCAGGGCAAGCTGATCGGGATCCTGACCAACCGCGATCTCCAGTTCGAGCGCGATCTCGACCAGCCGATCCACTCGGCCATGACCAAGGAGCGGCTCGTCACCGCGCCGGTCGGGACCACCCTCGACGAGGCTCAGCGGATCCTGGCCCGGCACCGGATCGAGAAGCTCCCGGTCGTCGACGATCAGGGCATCCTCAAGGGCCTCATCACCGTCAAGGACATCTTCAAGCGGCAGCGCTACCCGGACGCCAACAAGGACCAGCACGGCCGGCTCCGCGTGGCCGCCGCGCTCGGAACCAGCGCCGACACCCTGCCGCGGGCCAAAGCCCTCCTCGACGCCGGCTGCGATGTCCTGGTCGTCGACTCGGCCCACGGCCACAGCACCGGCGTGCTCGACACGATCGATCGGCTCCGGAGCGCGTTCCCCGAGGCTCAGTTGGTGGGCGGCAACGTGGCCACCGAGGCCGGCGCCCGAGCCCTGGCCGAACGGGGCGTCGACGGCATCAAGGTCGGAATCGGACCCGGCAGCATCTGCACCACCCGGGTCGTCACCGGGGTCGGCGTTCCGCAGATCACCGCCATTGCCGACGCGGTTCGCGGGGCCGGCGGGATTCCGATCATCGCCGACGGCGGCATCAAGTACTCCGGCGACATCGTCAAGGCCATCGCCACCGGCGCCGCGTCGGTCATGATGGGTTCGATGCTGGCCGGCACCGAGGAAAGCCCCGGCGAATCGGTCCTGGCCGAGGGCCGTCGGTTCAAGATGATCCGCGGCATGGGGAGCTTGTCGGCCATGCAGGACGGGTCGGCCGATCGCTACTTCCAGGATGGCGAACTGGCGCCGTCGAAGATGGTGCCCGAGGGCATCGAGGGCCGCGTCCCTTACCGCGGTCCGGTCGGCGACGTGCTCTTCCAGATGGTCGGCGGCCTCCGGAGCGGGATGGGCTACTGCGGCGCCGCCGACCTCCTCGCCCTGCAGCGCGACACCGAAATGGTGCAGATCACCGCCGCCGGGCTTCGCGAGTCCCACCCCCACGACGTCACCATCACGAGGGAAGCGCCTAACTACAGCAAGTAGGTCCCGGGGAGGTACCGATGTCGATTTTCCGCCGCAAGGCCATCGCCGATCTGCAGGCGGAGGCCGCCGGCGAGCACGGCCTCAAGCGCGCGCTCGGCCCGCTCAACCTCACGCTGCTCGGTATCGGCGCCATCATCGGCACCGGCATCTTCGTGCTCACCGGCACGGTGGCGGCCCAGAACGCCGGACCGGCGGTGGTGCTGTCGTTCGTGCTGGCGGGCACCGCGTCGATCTTTGCCGCCCTCTGCTACTCCGAGTTCGCCGCCCTCGTCCCGATCGCCGGGAGCGCGTACACCTACGGCTACGCCACCCTGGGCGAGGTCTTTGCCTGGATCATCGGGTGGGATCTGGTCCTCGAATACGCCCTGTCCGCCACCACCGTGGCCATCGGGTGGTCGGGGTACGTGGTCTCATTCCTGAACCACATCGGGATTCCGATCCCCGCCCAGTTCTCCGCCGCCGCCGGAACCCAGGTGGTCATGGCCGATGGCGCCACCGTCACCGCGGTGTTCAATCTGCCCGCGGTGCTGATCGTGGTGCTGGTGACGGCCCTGCTGGTCCGGGGCGTCCAGGAGTCGGCCCGGGTCAACAACATCGTGGTGTTCATCAAGGTCGGCGTGGTCCTGCTCTTCATCCTGTTTGCCTGGCGGGCCATCGACCCGGCCAACTGGCAGCCGTTCATTCCCGCCAACACCGGGAGCCGGGAGCATTTCGGGGTGAGCGGTATCGTCGCCGGCGCGGGGATCGTCTTCTTTGCCTACATCGGGTTCGACGCGGTCAGCACGGCGGCCCAGGAAGCCAAGAATCCGCAGCGCGACATGCCGTTCGGGATCATCGCGTCGCTCCTGATCTGTACCCTGCTGTACATCGTCGTCTCGGCCATCGCCACCGGGGTGGTGCCCTACCAGCAGCTCGACGTGCCCGACCCGATCGCCAAGGTGGCCGACGCGGCCGGGCTCGGGTGGATGACCCGGCTCATCGAACTCGGTGCCATCGCGGGTCTGTCGTCGGTCATTCTCGTGCAGCTCATGGGGCAGGCCCGGGTGTTCTGGTCGATGGCCAACGACGGCCTCCTGCCGCCCGTCGTCAATCGGATCCACCCGACGTTCCGGACGCCGTGGATCACCCAGATCGTGCTCGGTGTGCTGGTGGCCATTCCGGCGGGGTTCCTGAGCGTCCGCGAGGCGGCTTCGCTGGTGTCGATCGGCACCCTGCTCGCGTTCGTGATCGTCTGCGCGGCGGTCCTGCTCCTCCGGATCCGCGAACCGGGACTCCACCGGCCGTTCAAGACGCCGCTGGTCTGGTTCACGGCCCCGGCCGGCATTCTCTGCTGCCTCTACCTGATGTACTTCCTGCCGTGGCGGACCTGGGAGCGGCTCCTGATCTGGCTCGCCATCGGCCTGGCCATCTACGTCCTCTACGGGATGCGGAAGTCGAAGTTGGCCGCTCGCTCCAACCCCTGAAAAAACGGAGGCGCCCGCAACGGGGCGCCTCTGCCACTGGGTCGACCCGATGGGTCCGCGATTGGCGCCTGGCCAACGCGGGCCCGCCCCTCGGCCAGGTCAGGCCGGGGCGGCCTCGCCGTCGTCCTTGAGTTCGCCCTCCCACCGCGCCATGACCGCCGAGGCCAGGCAGTTGCCCAGCAGGTTGATCGACGTGCGGGCCATGTCCATGAACGCGTCGACGCCGAGGATCACCGCGATCCCCTCGAGGGGGAGTCCGAACGGGGTCAGCGTCCCCGACAGGATGACCAGCGACGCCCGGGGCACCGCCGCCACGCCTTTGCTGGTCAGCATCAG
>JAEUJH010000609.1 GCA_016794825.1 Gemmatimonadota bacterium | reverse complement strand
CGCGGGCGGCCGGGCGGTGGCGACGGCGACGGTGAGGATGCCGCCGGTGGGCATCGCGTCGCGCGCGTTGGTCACCAGGTTCAGCACGACCTGATCGAACGCGGTCCGGTCGACGTCGATCGCGCCACCCGGGATCTTCGGAGGGAGTTCGAGGCGGACCGTGTCGGGAAGCAGACGCCTCAAGGTGGCGAAAAACTCGTGGAGCAGGGGCCCGACCGTGTGGGGCGCGAGCTCGAGCGGGCCCTGGCGGCCGAACGCCATGAGTCGACGGACCAGCGCCGCGCCCCGTTGAGCCGCGCGGTCGATGTCGTCGAGCTCTTCCCGGTCCGACTCGCCGCGAAGCAGGGACGTGTTGGCCCGAATGACGGTGAGGAGATTGTTGAAGTCGTGGGCGATCCCCCCGGTCAACCGACCGACGGCCTCCATCTTCTGGACCTGCTGCAACTGCGTCTCGAGGGCGACCGATCGGCGGACCAGCTGACTGACACCTCCCGAGAGTTGCTCGAGTTCGTCGCCGGGTGAGGCGGCCGAGGGTTCGCTCCCGATGTGGGTGATCAGATCCTGGACCCGCTGGGAGAGGGTCCGAGCGACCACGGCCCTCGTAATGAACAGGGCCGCCACCGACAGCAGGAGGGTTGCCGCCGCCAACTGCCACGCCAGCCGTTGCGTGTTGGCCATCACGTCGGTGGCCGCGACCCCGATCAGAAGCAGGCTGCGGGTCCGGCCATCGTCGTCGCGGAGCGGAGCCCGGGCGATGACCATGGTCCGATGATCCGGCCGGGCCAGCGACACGCTCCGGTTCGGAGGGAGGGCGGCCGCCTGGGCCGCGAGGGCCTGGAGGGCTGGCCCCGGCTCCACGCCAGCCGCGGCCAGCAGACACGGGTCCTGGCAGGGGAACCCACTCAGGGCCGCGAGCGCGACCCGACCCTCGGTGACATGACGGGTGACGAGGGCGTTGAGCCGGTTGGAGTCGCCGCTTGCCCAGGCCGATTCGGACTCCTGCTGCCGGGCCAGCGCCGCGTCGGTGGCCGGAGCCACGAGCGCCTGGAGTCCGGTGCGTGCCGTCGTGAGGGTCGCGACCAGGGTGAGGAGGGCCAGCGCGAACGCCACCAGCAGGGCCGCCCGCCCGGCCAATTGCAGAGCGATCGTCGGCGGCCGCCGGCCGATCCACCGCACCCAGGCCGGCCAACCCAGCAGGGGGGCCAGGGGCGCGAGGCCGAGCGCCCAGCCGAGCGTCGGCGGAAGCGCGAGCCAGGTTTCGAACAGGCCGAAGTTCATCGGCTCCGGCCTGCCAGCCCAACCCTGGCGTAGTCAGTCACGTGGAGCGACGCGGGGCAATGGTCCACTCGGCGGGCGGCGGCGGTCTTGACCGGCTGGAACCAGAGGTAGAGCTCCGGGAGCTGCTCGAAGGCAAGTTGCCCCGCCGCTCGCAGCGCCGCCAGCCGGGCCGGCCCATCCGGAAGCGACCGCTCCGCGTCGATGGCGCGATCGAGGGCCGGATCGAAGAACCCGCCGGCGTTCGCGAGCCCGCCCCGCGCCTGGCTGTGATAGAACGGGTGAAGCAGCGCGTCGGGATCGGGGTAGCCGGGAAGCCAGTAGCCGATGGCGAGGTCGACTCGACCATCGAGCAGCGGGGCCTCGAACGGCGAGACCCGGACGATCTCGATCGAAAGGCCGACGGCCTCGAGATTGTCGCGGACGAACCGGATCAGGTGGGTGAGCGTGTCGGTGGGCGAACCCACCTCGAACCAGAGCCGCAGCGATGTCCCGCGGTCATGTCCGGCCTCTCGAAGCAGCTTCCGAGCCGAATCGGGGTCATATCGGGCCGGGGCCGTCGTCGGCTCGAGGCCGACCATTCCCGGGGGCAGGGCCGATTGCGCGAGGTGATAGCCGGTCTCGCCATAGGCGCGGGCAAGCCCCTCGGCGTCGAGGGCGATCTGCAGCGCACGACGGACCCGGTGATCCTGGAGAACCGGGTTCCGGTGATTGAGGCCGATGGTGAGCCGGGTGTAGGGCGGCGACTCCCGGAGCGCGATGTCGGGCCGGAGGCGGAGCGAGGTGATTCCCCACGCGTACGGGATGCAGTCGATCAACTCTCGATCGAGCAGCGGGCCCACCTGACCGGGGCCCACGACCCGGATGATCAATGAGTCGAGCGTTGGCCGCGAGCGCCAATGCGAGAGGTTGGCGGCAAGGATGTAGGTGGAATCGCGGGGTTTGCCGTGCACCAGGCGCCACGGGCCGGTGCCGATCGCGCTGTCGGCGGTCGAGCCGACGCCGGGGATCGCGGCGCTGGCGTGCGTCAGCCTGGCGGGGAACGGCGCCAGCGGCGACTCCAGCTCGATGTCGAGGGTCGAGTCGTCGACCGGTCGAAGGCCGGGGATCGAGTCGCTCTCTCGGGCGCTGAACGCCAACGCGCCCTTGATGTGGGCCAGTTGCCAGGGGTGTTCCGGGCTGCCCGGACCCGCCCCCAGGGCGGTTTTCCAGGCCCGAACGACGTCCGCCGAGGTGAAGGGCCGGCCGTCATGGAAACG
>JAEUJH010000542.1 GCA_016794825.1 Gemmatimonadota bacterium | reverse complement strand
CCGGCCATGCCGCACGGCCAGGCTGCCGCGCCAGCCTCGTTCCCGCAGTTCAGCTACACCTTCACCTACAACCTCACCGGCTGGCCCGGCGCCGTGGTTCGCGCCGGCACCTCACCCGAGGGCCTCCCGATCGGGGTTCAGCTCGTGGCCCGCCCGGGCCGGGAGGACGTGGCCCTGGCGGTGGCCGGGTTCGTGGAGCGGGCCCGCGGCGGCTACCAGCGCCCGCCGCTCTAACCGGCACCGGAAGCCTAACGGCTGGTCGCGGCGGCAGGTCCGGTGGACCAACCGGCGGCGGCTCGTCCCGCCGGGCCGGCCTTGCCGGGGCTCCTCGGCCGGGGTAGCCTAGGGAGTCCCCCGCGTCATCCCGAGCTTCCCGTCCGAGGCCCCAATGCGCCGTCGAACCTTCGTTCGCTCATCGCTCTTTGCCATGACCGCCCCGGCCCTGGCCCGCCATCAGGGCACCAACCCGCTGTTCCGGGAAGCACCGAGGTTCCCCCAGGACCTGAGCGCCCTCACCGGCGACGGCAAGCGGATTACCCTGACGGGCAAGGCGATCGCGGACCTTCGGGCCAGCCTCCGCGGCCCGGTGCTGCTGGCCGGCAACGACGGCTACGAGCAAGCCCGGCAGATCCTCAACCCGTCGTTCAACAAGCACCCCGCCCTGATCGCCCAGCCCACGGGCGCCGCCGACATCCGCACGGCGGTGAACTTTGCCCGGGACAACGGCGGCCTCCTGCTGGCCGTCAAATGCGGGGGCCATAGCCATTCCGGCCAGTCGACCTGCGACGGCGGGATGGTGATCGATCTGTCTCGTTTCCGAAACGTCTGGGTCGACCCGGCGGCGCGCCGAGCCCGGGTGACCGGCGGCACCCTTCTTGGGCAGGTCGACCACGAGACGATGGCCCACGGCCTCGTCACCACGATGGGGACCGTCTCCCATACCGGTGCCGGGGGCCTGGTCACCGGTGGCGGGTTCGGCCGGCTGGGCCGGCGGTACGGGCTGTCGATCGACAACCTCATCTCGGCCGATGTGGTCACGGCCGACGGCGAATTGCGTCGGGCGAGCGCCGAGGAGAACCCGGATCTGTTCTGGGGCATTCGGGGCGGCGGGGGCAACTTCGGGATCGTGACCTCCTTCGAGTTCCGTCTCCACCCGATGCAACGCCGGGTGGTGGGGGGCATCATGGCGTTCCCGTTTGCCCGGGCGCGGGACATCCTCGACGTCTACGCCGAAGTTGGCCAGAAGGGTCCGGACGAGCTCGAAGTCGGGTTCATGTTCATGCGGCCGCCCGGTGGGGCCCCCGCCGTGGCCGCGATCGCGGTCTGCTACTGCGGCCTGGAAGCCAACGCCGAGCGAGCCTTGGCGCCGATTCGGAAGCTCGGCACCCCGATTTCCGATCAGGTCCGGGCCATCGACTACGTCGCCCTGCAGAAGTCCGGCGACGTCGACGATCCGCGAGCCACCGGGACCTACCTCAAGAGCGGGTTCATCGCCGACATGCCGGCCGGGCTCGCCTCGGCGATCATCGACGGCCTCGAGGGTGATCCGGCGCGCCAAACCCAGGTGTTCTCCCAGTTGAGCGGCGGGGCCATCAACCGGGTGGCGCCCGACGCGACCGCCTTTGCCCAGCGGGACATCATGGGCAACCTGCTCTCCTCGGTCGGCTGGAAGCAGGGAGACGACCCGACCGAACACATCAAGTGGATCAAGCAGTACTGGGCCCGGATCGAGCCGTTCACCCGCGGATTCTACGTCAACGATCTCGAGACCGATCACACCAACTCGGCGGTCAGCGCCAACTACCGGAGTAACCACAACCGGTTGGTGACGATCAAGAACAAGTACGACCCCCGGAACCTGTTCCGGCTCAACGCGAACGTGAAGCCGACCGTTTGACGAGTGGGTCGAGCCCCGGCGCGGGGCTCGACCTTTCCGATCCCGCCCAACGCCACCTAACGGGCGGCGAAGGTCATCGTCGCCCACTTGGACTCGTGGGTGATCCCGTCGACCGGCCGGGCCAGCTTCGTCATGTTGATGAACTTGACGTACCAGACCCCCGGCGAGGTGACCGGCACTGCCGCCACGCCGTCCGCCCCGGTCCGGGTACCCTTTTCCGCCACGGTGGCGCCGGTCGGCGTCCGGGCACCAAACACCACGTACTGACCAGCCACCGGCTTGCCGTCGACCAGGATCCGGACCCGCAGGGTCCCGCCCTTGGCGAGAGTATAGGGGTTCTCCAGCGGGACGATCTCCGCGGGGTAGCCCAGCACGGTCGCGTAACCATCGGTGCGGGTGTCGCCGACCTGGACGATCGACTTGACGTGCTTGGCGTA
Source organism: Gemmatimonadota bacterium (assembly GCA_016794825.1). Lineage (GTDB taxonomy): Bacteria > Gemmatimonadota > Gemmatimonadetes > Gemmatimonadales > GWC2-71-9 > SHZU01. The sequence goes on along the minus strand of JAEUJH010000542.1, from coordinate 3,221 downwards.
GCGCTCGTGCGCGTCGGCGCCGAGTTCCCCGGCCTGCTTCCGGCGGGCCAGTTCGTCCGGCAACCCGTCGTGTTCGAGGTACTCGTTGAAGTCCTTGGCGTCGAGTTCGATCGAGGTGGCCTTGGTCGAGACGCCGAGAACGTAGGTGCCCGCCGCGCCGGTCGGGAACTTCACGCGACTGGTGTCGCCCTTGGGATCCCAGGCGGCGGTGTCGAGGCGGGCCCGCCCGGTGGGCGAGACCACGGCGATGTCGAGGAGGCGATTCCGGTCGATCGAGTTGCTGCTCTGATCGAAGGTGCCGTTGAGGAGGACGGCGGGAATCCCGGCCCCGGGGGCCACGAAATAGCTCGCCGGTTTGAGGAACATGTCGTGGGCCACCGCGACGACCGCGGTGAGCGCCAGCGCGATCGCGGCGACGGCCAGGGACCGACCAGGAACCGGACGCTTCATGAAACCGCTCCTTGAGAAGGGTAGGAAGACGATGCCGAGCGGCGCTCGGCGAGCAGGTACAACGCGGGCACCACGACCATGTTGAGCGCGGTCGCCGAGAGGAGCCCGCCCAGGATGACGATGGCCATCGGGGTCTGGATCTCGTTGCCGGGCTTCCCGCCGCCCAGCGCGAGCGGAATCAGGGCCAGTCCGGCGGTCAGCGCCGTCATCAGGATCGGCGCGAGCCGTTCCGCGGCGCCGCGCTCGACGGCGTCGCGGAGCGACAGCCCCCGCCGGCGAAGGGCGCCGAAGTGGGCCAGCAGGAGGATCCCGTTCCGCGTGGCAATGCCGAACAGGGTGACGAACCCGACGAGCGACGCGACCGACACGACGCCACCGGTGGCGAACACGGCCGCCACGCCGCCGATCAACGCGAGCGGCAGATTGGCCAGGGCGAGCGCGGCCAACCGGGTGGATCGGAACTCGACGTAGAGCAACAGGAAGATCAGCACCGCCACCACCAGGGAGACCGACAGCAGGGTCCGGGTCGATTGGCGCTGGGCCTCGAACTGGCCGCCGTACTCGAGATGATAGCCCGATGGGAGCCGGATCGCGCGCCCGAGCGTCGCCTGGATCTCGGCCACGGCCCCGCCGAGGTCCCGTCCGGCGACGTTGGCCTGCACCACGATCTTCCGCTGGCCATTCTCCCGCGACACCGTGTTCGGCCCGCGATCGATCCGCAGCGAGGCGACCTGCGCGAGCGGGATGGCCCGGCCGGTGGGCGTGGGGATCGCCAGCCGGCCGATCGCCCCCGGATCGGCCCGAAGCGAGTCGTCGCCGCGGACCACGACCGCCGTCCGGCGCCCCTCCTCGAGCACCTCGCCCACCCGCTCGCCCCCGAGGGCGACGTCGATGGTGGTGGCCAGGTCGGCGGCGGAGAGCCCGTGGCGGCCTAACGCTCCGCGGTCGGCCTCGATCCGCAGCTCCGGAACATCGAGCTGCTGCTCGACCTGGACGTCGACCAGCCCCGGGATCGGCTGGATCAGATCGCGGACCGAGCGGCCGAGATCCCGCAGCCGGGCCAGGTCGGGTCCGAAGACCTTGACCGCGATGTTGGCCCGGGTGCCGGACAGGAGGTGGTCGATCCGATGGCCGATCGGCTGGCCGATGGTGATGCTGGTGCCCGGAATGACCGAGAACTCGGCGCGGAGTCGTTCCGTCAGGGCCGCCCGGTCCACGCCGGGCTCCAGGGTGACGTCGACCTCGGCCGCGTTCGAGCCCTGGGCGTGCTCGTCGAGCTCGGCTCGCCCCTGACGCCGGTCGGTGGCGCTGATCCCCGGCTGGGCCAGGAGGATCCGTTCGACCCGCCGGCCAATGCCGTCGGCCTCGTCCAGCGAGGTCCCCGGTACCGTCACCACCGAAATCGTGAGCGCGCCCTCGTTGAACTCGGGGAGGAACGCGGTGCCGAGCCGGGGCACCACCGCGACCGTGGCCGCCAGCGCGGCGACGGCACCGCCCAGGACCCAGGTCGGCCGGTCGAGGGCTGCCGCGAGCGTCGTCCGGTATCGGGCGCCGAGCCATCGGACGAGGCGGCTTTCCCGGGGATCGGCCGCCGCCGCGGGAAGGAACAGCGAGCAGAGTACCGGCGTCACCGTCATCGCCACGATCAGCGACGCCAGGGTGGCCACGACGTACGCGATCCCGAGCGGCTGCAGCAGCCGACCCTCGACGCTGTCGAGGAAGAACAGGGGCAGGAAGACGATGATGATGATCAGCGTGGCGGAGAAGATCGAGCCGCGCACTTCGCGCGAGGCCCGGAACACCACGCCGAGCGCGGTGCGGCGGCCGGGCTCGGCGCGCCATTGGCGGAGCCGGCGGAAGACGTTCTCGACGTCGATGATGGCGTCGTCGACCAGGACGCCGACGGCGATGGCGAGACCGCCGAGGGTCATCGTGTTGGCCGCGACTCCGAGCGCCGCCATGGCGAGCGTCGCGACCGCGAGGGACAGGGGAATCGCGACCACCGAGATGGCCGTGGTCTGCCAGCGGCCGAGGAACGCCAGCAGGACGAGCACCACGAGGATGGCCCCGTCGCGGAGCGCGATGGCCACGTTGCGGACGGCGACCGCGATGAAGTCGGCCTGGCGGAACAGCGACGTCTCGATCGTCACGCCCGCGGGGAGGCCCGCCGTCAGGCTGGCCAGTTCCGCCTCGATCCGCCGGGTCAGGGCCAGGGTGTTGGCGCCCGGCTGCTTCTGCACGGCCAGGACCACGCCGGGTTCGCCGTTGACCGAGCCGGTACCGATCCGGGGCGCGGCGCCAATCCGGACCGCGGCCACCTGCCCGACCAGAATCGGCGCGCCGCCCCGCACCGCCACCACCGACCGTTCCAGGTCATCGGCGTTCCGGACCCTGGCAAGGCCGCGGATCGCGATCTCCTGACCGGAGCTCGGGTAGATCCCTCCCGAGCTGACCGCGCTGCTCCGACGGACGGCCTCGGTGAGGTCCACCAGCGAAACCCCCGCCGCCCGCAGGCGGCCCGGGTCGGGGACCACCTGGAACTGGCGAACGTCGCCACCGATCGGGACGATCTGCGCCACTCCCGGGACGGCCAGCAATCGGCGCCGCACCGTCCAGTCGGCCAGGGTCCGGAGCGCCTGCGGGTCCGGTCCTCGGAGCCCGACCATCATGATCTCGCCCATGACGGACGACACGGGCGCGAGTACCGGCGGAGCCAGATCGGCGGGGAGCGCCCCAGCGACGCCCTGGAGCTTCTCGGCCACGATCTGGCG
>JAEUJH010000518.1 GCA_016794825.1 Gemmatimonadota bacterium | reverse complement strand
CGCCCAAACCCCCGTCGCCCTGACCAAGCCGGACGCCACCTTCGAGGAGCCGTTCACCCAGGTCGCGGGCATCCGGGAGCTGCCCAACGGCAAGGTCCTGGTCTCGGACATGCGCGACAAGGTCGTGCAGCTGATCGACTTTGCCAGCGGCACCACCACCAAGATCGGGCGGGAAGGTCAGGGGCCCGGGGAGTACGCGCTTCCGGCCAGTCTGATTCCGATGCCCAACGGCATCACCTGGATCAACGACGTCCTCGGGCGTCGCTTCCTGGTCGTCGACGGCGAGGGCAAGGTCGGGAAGACGGTTCAGTTGCCCAATGCCACCGGGGGCGGCTTCGTGGCCATCGGCGGGATCGGGAGCCAGGGCGACGGCAAGGGCAGCTACTACTTCTCGGCCCCGCCGTTCAACCCGGCCAATCCGGGCGGCGAATCGCCGGACTCCCTGGCCATTCTGCGGTGGGACGGCGTCAAGACGGCGTTCGACACCGTGGCCTGGATCAACGGACCCAAGGCCAGCATGTCGAGCTCCGGAAGCGGCGGCTCGCAGCGGGTGAGCATCCGGATCGGGACCGGCAAGGTGTTCGCGCCGGAAGACGCCTGGGGCGTCGCGGCCGACGGCTCGATCGCCCGGGTCACGCCGAACCCGTATCGCGTCACCTGGTACCGAACCGCCAAGCCGGCGGCCGGTCCCTCCCAAGCCTACACCCCGCTCAAGGTGACCGAAGCGGACAAGCAGGAAGTGATCGAGCAGCGGAAGCGGGCCCGGCCGATGATGGTGGCCATCGGCGCGGGTGGCCGCCAGGTCAATCCCGGCAACGTCCAGCTCCCGGAACCCGAGTTCGAGGAAACCAAGCCGCCGTTCAGCGGCCCGAACTCGGTCGTCGTGAGCCCGGAGGGCGAAGTCTGGGTGCGTCGGACCCAGCCGGCGGGCACCAAGGCCCCGGCCTACGACGTGTTCGACAAGACCGGGCGCCTGGTCGGGAAGGTCACCCTCAATCCGAACAGCGTGATCCGCGGCTTCGGCAAGGGCACGATCTACGTGGTGCGCACCGACGAGGACGACCTCCAGTACCTCGAGCGCTACAAGGCCCGGCCCCTGCTCTAGAAAGCGGCCGGCTGGACGCGGAACGCCCCCGTCGGACTCGATCCGACGGGGGCGTTCGCGTTCCGGGCCCCACCGACCATCACGGCTGAGTCCGAGTCCCCCACCGCTTGAACCACTCCATCATGTAGACCTGGGTCCGCATCCAGTTGGACGGTTTCGATCCGGTTCCGTGATACTCGCCCTCGAACCGGACCATGGCGGTGGGAATGCCCCGCATCTTGAGCGCCGCGAAGTACTCCTCGGTCTGGGCCATCGGCGTCCGGAGATCGAGTTCGCCGGTCATCAGCAGGGTCGGCGTGTTCACCTTGCCGACGTGATAGATCGTCGAGCGCTCGAGCCACGGCATCGGGTCTTCCCAGTACGGTTTCTCGAACCAGTTGAATCCGAAGAGCGGGATGTCGCTGGTGCCGGCAAAGCTCATCCAGTTGGTGACCGGACAGCGGACCGCCGCGGCCGCGAACCGATTGGTGCGGGCAATGACCCAGCTCGACAGCACGCCGCCCCCGCTGCACCCGGTGACGAACATCCGGGTCTCGTCGACGTAGCCCCGCCCGATCACGCTGTCGACCCCCGCCATCAGGTCGTCGTAGTCGACCCCGGGATACGCCTTGTCGATCGCGTTGCCGAACGCGGTCCCGTAGCCGGTGCTGCCGCGCGGGTTGGTGTAGAGCGTCACGAACCCTTCGGCCGCGAAGTTCTGGTACATCGGGTTGAAGCCGACGTTGTACATCCCGTGCGGACCACCGTGGATCTCGAGGATCAGCGGCCATTTCCGATCTGGCGTGAAGAACGGCGGCTTGACGATCCACCCCTGGACCCGGGTCCCGCCGCTCGACCGGTACCAGATCTCCTCCACCTCGCCGAGCTGCGTTCCCGCCAGCAGATCGCGGTTGACGTCGGTGATCTGGACCAGCTGCGCCGGCTTCTTGAGGTCGATCCGCACCAGATCGGGCGGCGCCGACGGGTGGGTCCGAACGGCCACCGCAAAGTTCTTCCGCGAAATCGACGGCGCGGTCAGCATGTGGGTGCCGTTGGTCAGCGGCCGGAGATCGCCGCCCTTCGTCACGAACATCAGGTTCGAGGTGCCGCGGTCGTCCGCCACGAAGTAGACCCCGCCGTTGTCCGGAGCCCAGATCGGCTGGCTCGGCGTCCGATCGAGTTCCGCCGCGCGGACCACGGCCGGACCGCCGGCCAGCGGCATCATCTGGAGATCGGCCACGCGGTAGGTCTGTTTGGTGAATGGAAAGCCGAGATAGGCCAAGGTCTTCCCGTCGGGAGAGATGGCGGGACTGGTCCAGAACCCCTTCGTGGTCGTGAGCTTCCGCCGGGTCAGCGTGGCCAGGTCGACCGAGAACAGGTCCGAGACCTGACGCTGCCGTTCCGCGTCGGGATCCTCGTTGCCCTCGACCACGACGCCCCGCCCGTCCGGATACCAGTCCCACCCCACCGTACCCGGAACCCCGATCCCGCGCGCCCCCACGTTCCAGGGGCCGCTGGTGAGCTGACGCGGCGTGCCGCCCACCGCGGGCACCACGAAGAGATGGGTAAAGCCGGTGACGAGCCAACCCCGGCCGTCGGCCCGGTAGTGGAGGTTCTCGACCAGTCTGGGCGCCTTGGTCCAGGCCGCGCCGGCTGGCGCCTGCGGCAGCCGAACCTGCCACGAAGGACCGCTCGGCACCACCATCGTGAATCCGAGCGAGCGGCCGTCCGGCGCCCATTTCACGTTGCCCGGCGGCTGGTCGACCCGAGTGACCTGGGTCGTGGCACCCTCCGCATCCATGTAGCGGACGAAGATCTGGGTCGCGCCGGATTCCGTGGGGGCGAGATACGCGATCCGGGTACCGTCCGGCGACCAGACCGGATCCGCTCCCCGGGTCAGGAACCGAAGGCGCGAGCCGTCGGCGTTCATGACCCAGAGTTGGCTCTCCCAGGTGTCGCGCATTCGGTCGATGGTGCGCCGCCCGAATACGATCGTACTCCCGTCCGGCGAGATCCGGGGCGTGGCGACCGTCTCGTAGTCGAGGTACCGCTCCACGGTAAAGAGGGTGTCGCCAGCACCCACCTGCGCGGCGACGGGCGAAGCCAACGCCAGGAGGACCCCGGCGATCCGGACGAGCGGGCAGTTAAGCAGCATTGGCCGGCGCTTCTCACTGGGATGGAGACGATGCACGATACCGGCCCCGGGCCCGAGCGACAACTGGCTCGGACCCGATGGCTTCGGTCAGTCGCCCACCCGAGACCGACTCGGCTATTCCCGCTTGAGTGTGCTGACCGGATCGACCCGGCCGGCCCGGATTGCCGGGCCTGCGCTGGCCGCGAACGCGACCAGCAAGGTACCGACGGCGATCGCCACGAACGTGATCGGATCCGTCGCCTCGATGCCCCAGACTTGTGTCGCCAACCACCGACGCGCCAGGATCGCCCCGCCGATCCCGAGTATTACCCCAAGACCAGCCAGCCCGACCCCCTGCCCCGCGATCAGCGCCAGCAAGTTGGTGCGACTCGCTCCGAGCGCCAGGCGGACTCCGATCTCCGGCAGCCGCTGCGACACCACCAGGCTGAGCAAGCCATACAGGCCCACGGCCGCGAGGAGGATGGCCACACCAGCAAACCCCAACGCCGCACCGAGAATGAACCGGCGAGTCGCCAGCGTTCCCGCCAGCAAGGAGTCCAGCGTCTCGAAGGTGCTCACCGCGATCGACCCGTCGACCCGCGCAATGGCGGCCTGGATCGCCGCGAACGTCACGGCCGGCCCCGCCGCATGGACCACGAAGGTCAGCGAACCGAACGGCCGTTGCGCCAGCGGCACGTAGTACTCCGGCACCGGACGATCGCCATGGCCGGCAAACCGGGTATCCCCGACGACGCCGACCACCTCCAAGCGCACCAGCCCCGAATCGCGGCCCCGCACCTGAATGGCCCGGCCGATCGGATCGAGGCCGGGCCACACCCGGCGCGCCAGCGTCTCCCCGACCACGATGACGCGACGGTTCCCGAGGACGTCACCCCGGTCGAACGGCCGCCCCGCCACCAGCGGAATCCCAAGCGCGTCGAAGTAGTCGAGGCTGACGATGGTGACCCGGGCCGTCGGTTCCTGACCGGGAAGCGGCGGCGCCTGACCTTCGACCAGGAACGGCGGATCCATTTCCGATCCCACCGCCGAGAGCGGCAGGGCGTTCGCGACGGCCGCTCGGCGCACCCCCGGTACCGCCGCGAGTTCCTCGAGGGCCCGCTCGGCGAACCCGACCAGCTGACCGGGCGATCGGTATCGATCCCACACGTGGACCGTTGCCAGTACTCGCCGATCGGTCGAGTAGCCCAGGTCCTGGTCCGTCAGCTTGAGGAAACTCCGCCCCAGCAACCCGGCCGCCACCAACAGCGACACGGCCAGCGCGACCTCGACCACGACGAGCACTCTACCCGTCGAGCCGGCGCCGCGCCCTCCACCGGAACGACGACGGAAGGCCTCGGTGTCGGGGATCATCGCGGCCGCATGAGCCGGAAGGACCCCACAGACGATCGCCGTCAGCAGGCCGGTACCAGCCAGCACCAGCACGGACCGGAGGTCGAGTTCGATGGCGGAGAGTCGCGGGAGATCGGCCGGGGCCATCCAGAGGGCCACCGCCACGGCGCCCCGCGCGATCAGCCAGCCGACCACCGACGCCGTTACCGCAAGACCGAACCCCTCGACCGCCGCCAGGCGGGTCAGCCGGGCCCGGCCGGCCCCGAGCGCGAGTCGGACCGCGAGTTCGGTCCGCCGATGCGCGGCTCGTGTCATCAACAGCCCGGCCACGTTGACCATCGCCACTACCACCACGAGGCCGACCGCAAGGAGCATCAGCACCAGCCCACCGCGCACCCGACCCGAGATGTCGTCTGCCAGCGGGACCAGACGGCCCACGACATTGGCGTTCGGAACCGGATACTGCCGCGCCAAGGCGCCCGTGATCTGGGCAAACTCCGCGGCCGCCTGATCCGCCGTCGCGTCCCGGGCGAGCCGACCCACGACCCGGAAGTAGGTCCGGGCCCGAGCCTCCCGCTCCTCCGGGTCGAATACTTTCGGGAGGTAGATGTCTCGACCCGCCGGATACTCGATCCCGGGAGGCAGGACCCCAACCACCTGGTGGGGACTGCCGTCGAGGGTGATCGTCCGGCCGATCACGCCCCGGTCTCCACCAAACCGGCCCAGCCAGGTGGCATGCCCGAGAATCACCTGTCGGTGTCGCCCCGGCGTGAACTCGTCCGGCCGGAAATCGCGACCCACGAGCGGATCGACGCCAAGGACGCCGAAGTACCCGTCGGTCACCAGGAACGCAGACAACGCCGAGTTGGTGCCGGTGGCGTCGGTGAGGGTCATCCCGTAGGGCTCGGCGGCCGCGATTCGAAGCCGAGTCAGTCGCTCCCGCCAGTCGAGGAAGTTGCCGGGCGACGGTCGCTCGAGAATGCCCTTCCGACTCTCGAACTGATAGACCGCCATCACTTGCGCGGACTGACGATAGGGCAGCGGCTTGAACAGCACGCCATCCACGATCGAGAACACGCCGGCCGCGGCCCCGATCCCTACCGCGAGGGTACCGACCGCGACCGTCAGCGCGACCGGGGTGCGCCGCCAACCCCGCCACGCCGCCGACAGGTCACCGCGAAGGTCGAGGACCGCATCGCGCCATCGGCGCCGCCGGTCGCCCATCCCGTCGTCCGCCTGACAGACCCTGCGGGTGGCATCGAGGTCGCCGAACTCCCGCTCAGCCTCTTGCCGGGCCTCCTCCGGACCCCATCCGGCCCGCTCGAGTTCCGCGGCGCGCATCGCGAGGTGAAACTCGAGTTCCTCGTCCACCTCCCTGGCGATCTCGCCCCGGGACCGCCATGGCCACCAGAACCGGGACCCCATCAGCCGGCCGCCGTCCGGGCATCGAGGACTTCGAAGACCGCGGCCACGTAACGACGGAGGTTCCCGGTCCGTTCGCGGAGCGCGGCCCGTCCGGTCGAAGTCAGGGTGTAGTACTTGGCGCGGCGGTTGTTTTCGGAAGGACCCCAGTCGCTCTCGAGCCATCCCTTTCGCTCGAGCCGATGGAGCGCCTGATAGAGGGCGGCGTCCTGCAGGCCGAGGGCGCCCTCGGTGCGCTCTCGAATCCAGCGGGAAATGCCAAACCCGTGGAGGGGTCCCCAGCTAGTGGCCTTGAGGATCAGGACATCGACCGTGCCCTGGACCAGTTCGAGCGATGAGTCCGGCATCGACACTCCCCACACGAGATGAGGGGAGTGTATCACCTCTCCCCTCACCACACAAGGGGTCGACGCTACAGGGCGACGACCGCCGCCTTCCAGCCAGCCTCGTCCTTGTCGCTCTCGAACATCCGGTCCACGTCGACGACGACGTTCCCGCCCTCTCGCCGGATCGGGAGCCGGTCCATGTTGCGGGTGGCCCGCCCCGAGATGAACGTCCCGTCGGGCTGATACCGCGACTTGTGCTTGGGACACTGGAACCGGCCCTCGTCGGCATTCCAGCGGAGGGCCGTGTTCTGGTGGGGACACGACAGCGCGAACGCGTAGACGGAGCCGCCGTGCCGGACGAGGATGACCTCGTTGGCCTTGTCGATCGAGACCCCGTCGGCCGCCGGGATCGGATAGGTAACCCCGCCGCCGACGCCCCGCCGAGTGCCGGACAGCGCGGCAATCGGCATGGCGGCCGCGGCCCGGCCCGGGATGCCCAACGCAACCAGGGCGGCGGCCGCCGCCGCGGCGGCCTCCCTCAGGAAGGCCCGTCGCCCGCCATCCGCCGCGCACCCGCTGCAGGACTCTGCTCGTTCTTCGCTCACAGGACTCCTTCTCGATCCCCATGGAACCTTCGGATGCGAGGGTCTGCATCCGCCCCCAACGCCAGCGCCCGGTGTGGTGCAAACCGGGTGCCCCGCCTGGCCCGACGCCTCAGCTCTCCCCGACGATGAGCCCGAGGAGAAGGGTGACGAACCAGAGCACCAGACTGATCCCCGCGTGCCGCCGGGCCCCCGCCCACGCCGCCTCGCCCCCTTCCGCGGCCAGCGGCGCTTCGAGCCGCCGGAGGAAGAGCCCGTTGATCAACAGGACGGCGACGGCCCCCATCTTGGCCCAGTAGGTCGGGGCACCGACGTAGTGCTCGAGATCGGCCGCGAAGAGCAGGATGCCCGAACCCGCCGTCACCACGAGGCCCCGCAGCACGTCGCGGTGGCTCGCCGCCAGGAAGCCGAGCTGGCCGTCGGCCAGGAACCGCTCGCGGCTCGGGGCTCGGAGGGTCAACAGATCGGCGGTCACGGCCCGCCCTCCGCCCCACAGCATCCCGCCCACGTGCAGGAACGCGATGCCGATGCTCACCGCGCCGTGCTCACCGAAAAAGGCCGCCCAGGGACCGACCCACGCCGCCAGCGTTTCCGTCATGTCAGCCTTGCATGGTTGAGTGAGACTCCCAAACGACACCGGCCGTCGGGTTCCCCCCGACGGCCGGCACCCACCCCGATCCGACCGGACCCTACGGGGTCTGGGTCCGATGCTTGGCAAACCACCCGGTCAGCGTGGTCATCTTGCCCATCCCGTGACTCGGACGCCCCCAGATGCCGTGCGCCTCGCCCGGAACTCGGACCAGAACGGCTTCGACACCCTGCAATTTCAAGGCCTTGTAGTACTGTTCCGACTCCGACATCGGGGTTCTGAAGTCTTCCTCACCGGTCATGATCAGGGTCGGCGTCTTGACGTTCTTCACCACCGACAACAGCGACCGCGACTCGTAGTGCTGGACGTTGTCCCAGGGCAGGCCCGGGAACCAGTTGTTCACCGCCAGCGCGGACATGTCGGCGGTCAGGGCAAACGAGTACCAGTTGATCACCGGATAGAACGCCAGCGCCGCCCGGAACCGATTGGTCCGCCCGACCATCCACGCCGTCAGCACCCCGCCGCCGCTGCCACCCGTGACGAACAGGTTCCGCGCGTCCACGGATCCCTTGGCGATGACGGCATCGACCCCGGAGTCGAGATCGTAGAAATCGTCGCCCGGATAGGCGTGGTGGATCAGGTTGCCGAACTCCTCACCGTAGCTGGTGCTGCCGCGAGGATTGGTGTAGAGGACGACGTAGCCGTCCGCCGCCATCAGCTGCTTCTCCACGTCGAATCGATCGCCGTAGTTGGCGAACGGCCCGCCGTGGATCTCGAGGATGAGGGGATACTTGCGGCTCGGGTCGAAGTTCGGCGGCTTGACGATCCAGCCCTGGATCCGCCGCTGGTCCTTCGAGGAGTTCCACCAGATCTCCTCGACCTCGCCCAGACGCCGGCCGGCCAGCAGGTCGGCGTTGATGGCGGTGAGGGTCTTCTGCGGCACCGTCGGCCGGACCACCGCCACGTCGCTCGGCACCGACGGCGTGCTCATCGTGATCGCCACGCTCCCGTCGCGCGCCACCGAGAAGCTCCCGACCCCGCCGTAGGCCGTGCCACCCGTCCCGACGTCGCGCGCCACCACCCGGTAGCTGCCGTCGAGCGAAAACGCCGCCACCTTGCTGTTGCCCTTCTCGTCGAACCCGACGAACACCGTCTTGCCGTCGGCCGACCAGACCGGGCTCGACACGCCCTGATCGAGCTTGGCGGAAAGCACCCGCTTCCCGCTCCCATCGCGGTTCATCAGGTAGAGCAGCTGGTTCTGATAGCCCTGCTTCCGGTCGTCGAACCCGGTGTACGCAATCAACCTCCCGTCGGGCGACACCGCCGGTTCGCCATCCGGACCGAACCGGTCGGTCAGCTGCTTGAGTTCGCCACCCTTGATCGAGACCTCGAACAACTCGTTCTCGAGCATGGTCAGCTCGGCGTCCGCCTTCCGGCGGGCCGGGACGATCAACGCCTGCCCGTC
>JAEUJH010000848.1 GCA_016794825.1 Gemmatimonadota bacterium | reverse complement strand
GCCCGGGGCGAGGCCAGTCTGACCTATCGCGTCCGCGTCGTGTGGTAGGGTGACGACTCTCGTCCATCTCTCCGACATCCATTTCGGCCGGGACGTCGACCTGATCCAGGTCGGCGTCCTCGAGTCGTTGATTCCGACCCTTGGCCCGACGGCCGTGGTGATTTCCGGCGACCTGACCCAGCGGGCCCGCCACGGCGAGCTGCAGCGGGCGCTGGCCTTCGTCGAGACGCTGCGGAGGACCGTCCCGGTCCACGTGGTGCCGGGCAACCACGACGTCCAGTGGTGGGAAACGCCCCTCGGCATCCTCGGTCGCGACCGGCTCTACGCCAAGTACCGCCAGTACTTCGGGGCCGAGCTGTCGCCCCGAACGGAACTGCCGGGCGTGGTGATCGAGTCGGCCCTCACCAGCCACGGGGTGGCGTTCGGGTCGCTGACCTGGAAGTTCTGGCGCGACACCGCGGTCAAGGGACACCTGCCCGCCGCCGAGGTGGCGCGGGCCGCGGCCCGGTTCGCGGCGGTGCCGGCCGACGTGCTCCGGGTCCTGGTCCTCCATCACAACGTCCTCCGGGGCGAGATCTCCCGGCGGATGGGCCTGGCCCGCTGGCGGGCCGCCCAGGCGGCGCTGGCGGCGTCCGGCGCCGACCTGATCCTCTGCGGGCACGATCACCAGGAGTCCATCGGGACGTTAGGCGGCGTGGCGGTCTCGACGGCCAGCACCCACACCGGCCGGACCCGCGGGCATCGCCCCTCCGCCTTCAATCTGATCGAGGCCACCGCGGCCGATCTGTCCATCCGCCACTTTGCCTGGGATCGGGCCGCCCGTCGGTTCGAGCCTCAGGCCCCGACCCGGATCCCGCGCCGCCCGCGATGACCTTGCAGCTGGACCTGGTCTTCGAACCGCCGCGGAGCCTGATCGAGCGGCTCCGGAGCGCCGGCGTTCCCGCCACGACCGCCATCGTCCTCCATCGGAACCGCCGGGTCATGCTCTCGTTCGACGGCCGGGGCTCGCTCCGGGTCCATCAGGGCTACGCCGAGGCGCCCGACGAGATCATTGCCGCCATTGCCCGCTGGGCCCGGCCCTGGACCCGCCGGCGCGACCGCCAGGAGGCGGCTCGGGTGTTCCTCCAGTTCCGGGTCCATGGCGACGCCGTCCCGCCCCGTCGCCGGCGGCCGGCTCCCGCTGAGCCGGGCGACGAGGAGCGCCTGGCCCGGCTCCAGGCCCTCCATCGGGAGCTGAACGACCGCTGGTTCGGGGGCGCGCTGGCCCCGATCGGGATCGAGTTGTCGGGTCGGATGAAGCGGAAGCTGGGCCACTACGAGCCCCGGAGCGCCGGCACCCCGACCATCGCGATCGGGCGGCGGCACCTTCGTCGGGATGGCTGGGATCAGGTGGCGGTGACGCTGCTCCACGAGATGGTCCACCAGTGGCAGGACGAAGCCGGCCTTCCGGTGGACCATGGGCCGGCGTTCCGGCGGAAGGCCCTCGAGGTGGGGATCGAGCCGCGCGCCACCATGCGGCGGCAGCCGGCCGGGCTGTTCGGCCGCCTTCGTTAGGCTCGACGCGGGCCGGCCCGGCCGGTCGGCAGATTCCGGATCGCCGCCGCGATGAGCAGCGGGAGGATGACGGCCGCCGCGACGCTGGTGACGAGCGCCCGGCCCCGGAGCGGCCCGAGTTTCATGGCCGCGCCGCGGATCCCGGCCGTCGGGAGCGGGACGTCGAACCGCGCCGCCACCACCCCCACCGCCACCATGGCCAACGTCACCATCCCGAGGCCGACCGCCCAGCCCCGGAGCACCCGGCCGTGGCCCCGAGCCACGGCCGCCGCGCCGATCAGGATGAGTCCCACCGTCATCGCGGAGACCCGCGACGCGAACAGGGCGCTCACCTGGAACCGCCAGATCTCGTTCTCGAACCGGAATGGCCAGGCCGTCACCACCACGTGGCCGAGCTGATCGAACACGATCAGGGCGCCGATCGCGTACCAGACCGGAGCCAGCCGCGCTGGCGCCGTGGTCACGCCCTGCCTCCGGGTTGGTCGATCAGGATTCCCGGCTGGCCCCGCGGCGACGCCGGGGTCGAACGCCAGCTGCCGATGGCCGTGGCGAGGCAGAACAGCGCCCCCAGGGACCCTACCAGCGAGGCCCGGGCGGCCTGGAGCGTCACCGCGGGCCGGGAGGCCGGCTGGATCGAAGCCCGGAGTTCGACGGCGTCGAGCAGGAAGATCACCGTCGTCACGGCCAGAAGGACCGCGAGCGGAAGGTGGAGGATCCCCCACCCACGGAGGATCCGCCGGTGGCCGAGACTCACGGCGGCGGTCAGCACCAGCACGTCCGCCACCAGGAAGGCGGTTGCGTGGCCGATGGCCAGGCCGAAGGCTCCGAAACGCCACTGGGGATCGCCGGCCCGGAAGGGAAGGATCGCGGCCACGGTCTCGGCCGTCTGATCGATGAGAATCAGGCCGGCCGCGAGGTAGAGCGCCGCGAACAGCTGACGGGCCCGACGGGGGTCGTGGAACATGCGGGGCTGCTCCGACCGGGGGAGGAACTCAGGGGCTCCGCTACAGTATCGGAGCCCTGGGTCGGTGACAAGTGCGCCGGGGGGTCGGTCCGCCGGCGCCGGCGCCCGGGTGGCCGGCCGTCAGCCGCCAGCCACCTCCTGTCGGCTCATCAGCTCGAGCGCCCGGACCAGGGCCGAGTGGTCGAGCTGGTCGAGCCCGTGCGCGGCGCAGACCTGCATCAGCTGGGCGGCGCCGGCGGTCTGCGGCAGCGCCACGCCCATGGCGCGGGCCCCCGAGAGCGCCAAGTTGAGGTCCTTCTGATGGAGCGCGATCCGGAACCCCGGGTTGAAGGTCCGCTTGATCATCCGCTCACCGTGGACTTCGAGAATCCGCGAGCTGGCAAACCCGCCCATCAACGCCTGTCGCACCTTGGCCGGATCGGCGCCCGCCTTGCTCGCGAACACCAGCGCCTCGCCGACGGCGGCGATGGTGAGGGCCACGATGATCTGGTTGGCGACCTTGGTGGTCTGTCCGTCGCCGTTGCCGCCGATCAGGGTGATGTTCTTGCCCATCAGCTCGAACAGCGGCTTGACCCGGTCGAACGCGCTCGCCGGACCGCCCACCATGATGGTCAGCGACGCGGCCTTGGCGCCGACTTCGCCGCCCGACACCGGGGCGTCGAGATAGTCGCAGCCCAGCGCGTTGATCCGCTGGGCAAAGGTCTTGGTCTCGATCGGGCTGATCGAACTCATGTCGACCACGATCTTGCCCGGGTTGAGTCCCTCGGCCACTCCGCCCGCCTCGAACAGCACCCGACCCACGTCCGGCGTGTCCGGCAGCATCAGGAACACGATCTCGGCCCGCTCGGCCACCTCCTTGGCTGACCCGCAGACCGTGGCGCCGGCGTTCCGGATTTCGGGCCGCACCGCGCTCCGGGTGTGGACGAAGAGACGGTGACCGGCGGCGGCCAGATGGCCCGCCATCGGGGCCCCCATGATGCCGAGGCCGATGAAGCCGAGATCGAGCGGGGGAGTGGTCATCCGGTTGCTCCGGAGGCGGAAGTGGACTTGGCCCACGCCAACCAGCCGAGGCCGGCCTCGGTAGTCCCGGCCGGTTTGTACTCGCACCCGACGTGGCCCGCGTAGCCGATCCGGTCGAGGTGGGCAAACAGGAATCGATAGTTGATCTCGCCGGTGCCCGGCTCGTTCCGCCCCGGGTTGTCGGCGATCTGGATGTGGCCGATCCGGGCCAGGTGCCGGGCAATGGTGCCGGCCAGTTCGCCCTCCATCCGCTGGGCGTGGTAGACGTCGTACTGGATCCGGAGGTTCGGCGCGCCGACCTGGTCGGCGAGTTCGAGCGCCTGGCGCGTGGTAGTGAGGTAGAACCCGGGGATGTCGAACGTGTTGATCGGCTCGATCAGGAGTTCGATGCCGGCCTTGCCCAACTCGGTGGCGGCGTAACGGAGGTTGGACCGCACGGTGTCATGGATCCGCGCGGTGTCGACGCCGGCCGGCGTCTTCCCGATCAGACAGTTGAGTCGCGGAACTCCCAGGGCCTTGGCGTACTCGATTGCCTTGGTCACCCCGGACTGGAACTCGGCCACTCGATCGGGAAGGCAGGCAATGCCTCGCTCGCCCGCGTCCCAGTCGCCCGCGGGGAGGTTGTGGAGCACCAGGTCGAGCCGGTACCGGTCGAGCAAGGCCCGCAGTTCGGCGGCGCGGAACGGATAAGGAAACAGGAACTCGACCGCCGAGAATCCGGCCGCCGCCGCGCGCTCGAACCGATCGAGGAACGGGACGTCGGTGAACAGCATGGTGAGATTGGCTGCGAAACGAGGCATGGCGGGTCAGGGCGCCCAGGGGTTCGGGGCTCGAGCGGAGAAGTCGGTCATCACTTCGACGACGGCCGGGAGTCCCGACTGCAGCGCCCGCTCGATGGCCGGCCCGATCTGGGCCGGATCCTCGACCCGAACGCCGAAGCATCCGAGGTCTTCGGCGATCCGGGCAAAACTCACGGCGTTGAACCGGTACAGTTCCTCGGGATTGCCGGAGCGACCCGCGTACTGACGCTGGACGTCGGGAATGCCCTGGCTGAAGCCGTTGTTGTTGTTGACGACGGTGACGGTGTTGATCCCGTGGCGGCGGGCGGTTTCCAGTTCCGCGAAGTGGTACCAGAACCCGCCGTCGCCGGTAAAGCAGATGACCGGCCGATCGGGCGCCGCGCACTTGGCGCCGAGCCCGGCGGGGAAGCCCCAGCCGAGCGAACCCGCCGCCCGGATGAACGTCTGCCGGGGCGAGCGGAGCTGAATCATCGACGCCACCCAGATGGCCGAGTAGCCGGTGTCGGACACCAGGATGGCGTCGTCGGGCAGGCGTTCGGTGATTTCGCGGCAGATCCGTTCCGGCCGGATCGGGGTTTCGTTCGATTCCCGCATGGGCCGATGCTCGGCCTCGAACCCGGCCATCAGCGCCCGGGTTCGCTCGAGCCAGGCCGGGTTGCCGGCGTGGCGCGGGAGCGCTTCGGTCAGGCGGATCAGGGCGCGGCGCGCATCGCCCACGACGCCGACGGTGCCCGGGTAGCTCCGCCCCAGCTCCATCGGGTCGATGTCGATCTGGACTACGGCGGTCCCGATCGGGGGGACGGTCCAGTTGTGCGTGGTCTGGTCGCCCGTGGCCGAGCCGACGTAGATGACCAAGTCCGCCTCGGCCACCGCCTTGTTGGCCGACCAGGCCGAGTACGAGCCGACCACGCCGACGGCCAGCCGGTGGCGCTCGTCGATCGAGCCCTTGCCGTTGACCGAGGTGGCGACCGGGATGTTCCGGTGCTCGGCCAACGCCACCAGCGCCGCGGCCGCGTCGGAAATCCGGACGCCGCCCCCCGCCACGAGGATCGGCTTCGAGGCCGCCGCGATGGCCGCCGCGGCCGCCGCCAGACTCGGCCCATCGGGCTCCGGGCGGAACGGCGGATAGCCCGCGTACAGCGGCTCGGCCACGGGGCGGGGCAGGCCTTCGGCCAGCTCCAACTCGCGCGCCTCCCGTCCGATCAGGTCGAGGTGGACCGGTCCCGGCTTGCCCGTGGTGGCCGCGCGGAACGCCTGCCGCATCAGGTAGGGCAGCTGGTCGGGCGCCACCACGTCGACGTTGTACTTGGTGACGGGCCCGAACATCGGCCAGTGGTCGATTTCCTGGTACGCGTTCCGATGGAGGAAGAGCGGCGGCTTCTTGCCGGTCAGCGCCACCACCGGGCTGCTGGCCAGCCAGGCGTCCTGCAGTCCGGCGGCCAGATTGGCGGCGCCCACCGATTGGGCCATGCAGACGCCGGGGCGTCCGCTGACGCGGGCGTAGCCGTCGGCCATGTAGGCCGCGGCCTTTTCGCTGTGGACCACCACCCGGCGGATGCCCAGCTCCTCCATGTCGACCATCGAGCGCCGGAGAATGGCGTCGACGTAGAAGACGTGGCTTACCCCGTAGAGAGCAAGCGTTTCGGCGACGTAACGGGCGCCGGAAATCGTGGTGGGCTGGGTCATCCGCTCCTGGGACTCATTTCGACGTGGGCATCACGAACTCGGCGCCCCGGGCAATCCGCTCGGGCCACCGCTGCATGATCGACTTCTGCCGGGTGTAGAACCGGACGCCCTCTTCGCCGTAGGCGTGCATGTCGCCGAACAGGCTCCGCTTCCAGCCTCCGAACCCGTGCCAGGCCATCGGCACCGGGATCGGGACGTTGATACCGACCATCCCGATCTCGACCCGCCGGGCAAACTCGCGGGCGGCGTTGCCGTCGCGGGTGTAGCAGGCCACCCCGTTGCCGTACTCGTGCCGGTTGACGAGGTCGATGGCGGCAGCCGCGTCGGGCACCCGGACGCAGCAGAGCACCGGGCCGAAGATCTCCTCGCGGTAGATCCGCATGGCCGGCGTGACGTGGTCGAAGAGGGTGCCGCCGAGGAAGAAGCCCTGCTCCCGGCCGGGCGGGCGGTAGCCCCGACCGTCGACCACGAGGGTGGCGCCCTCGGTGACGCCGAGGCCGATGTAGCCCTCGATCCGCTCGAGGGCCTGGCGAGTGACGATCGGGCCCATTTCGGCGGCGAGATCCATTCCGTCGCGGATGACGAGGGCCCGGGCCCGCTCGGCCAGGCGGGGCACGATGGCGTCCGCCACGTCGCCGACCAGGACGGCCACGCTGATGGCCATGCAGCGCTCGCCGGCGGAACCGTAGGCCGCGCCGATCAGGCCGTCTACGGCCTGATCGAGATCGGCGTCGGGCATCACGACCAGGTGGTTCTTGGCGCCGCCGAGCGCCTGGACCCGCTTGCCGTGCCGGGCCCCGGTTTCATAGAGGTACTGGGCAATCGGGGTCGATCCGACGAAGCTGAGCGCCCGGACGTCGGGGTGCTCGAGGAGCGCGTCGACCGCCACCTTGTCGCCCTGGACGACGTTGAAGACGCCCTTGGGGAGGCCCGCTTCGGCCAGCAACTGGGCCAGCCGCAGCGACGGCGAAGGATCCCGTTCGCTCGGCTTGAGCACGAAGGTGTTGCCGCAGGCAATGGCCAGCGGGAACATCCACATCGGCACCATGACCGGGAAGTTGAACGGGGTGATCCCGGCCACCACGCCGAGCGGCTGGCGGAAGGTCCAGTTGTCGATGCCGGTGGAGACCTGATCGGTGAACTGACCCTTGAGGAGCTGGGGAATGCCGCAGGCAAACTCGACGATCTCGATCCCGCGGGTGACCTCGCCCTGGGCGTCGGTGTAGACCTTGCCGTGCTCGGCGGTGATCATGGCCGCCAGCTCGTTCCGGTTGCGGTTCAGCAACTCGAGGAAGGCCGTCATGATTCGGGCCCGGCGGAGGGGCGGGGTATCGGCCCAGGCCGGGAACGCGGCCTTGGCGGCCGCGACCGCGGCGCCGACCTCCGCCACCGAGCCGAGCGCCACCTGTCGGGCCACGGCGCCGGCCGACGGGTTGTACACCGGCTGGGTCCGGCCGCTCGTGCCGGGAACGACGGCCCCGTCGAGATAGTGGCCTACCGTGGTGCCGTCGGTGTATGGAGCCTGGTCCGCCATGACTTCCCTCGCTGGTGCTGGAGTACGTTCGAATCGGGCGCTGGTACCATCGGCGCCGCGGGACCATCAAAACTAAATGACCCTCCGTCCCGACGGGGGTTGGTACTTTGGCCCCATCGGGCCGTACTTTGAGAATGGCCTCTCCCGATCCGGCTGCCCCGGCGCCGACCCTGCAGCGCGGCCTTGGCCTGGTCGAGGCCACCGCGCTGATCGTCGGCGGGACGATCGGCGTCAGCATCTTCGTCGTGCCGGCGGGCGTGGCCAACGAAGTCGGCGCGCCGGGCCTGGCGCTGGTCACCTGGGCCATCACGGGCCTCATGGCCATCTGTGGCGCGCTGGCCTTTGCCGAACTCGCCGCCGCCATGCCCGAAACGGGCGGCACCTACGTCTTCCTGAAGCGCGCGTACCCCCGGACACCGGTGGCCTTCCTGTTCGGGTGGATGCTCCTCTTTACCCATTCCACCGGTTCGATCGCGGTCGTCTCGTCGCTCGGCGCGCTCTACGCCGGTCATTTCCTCGGCAAGCTGCTCCCGTACGGTCCGGTCGCCACCAAGCTGGTGGCCATCGGCCTCATTGCCGCGCTCACCGCGCTCAACGTCATCGGCGTCCGGGCCGGGGCCCGGGTGCAGAACGTGCTCAGCACCCTCAAGGTGGCGCTCTTCGCGGTGGTGGTCGTCGCCTGCTTCCTGTCGCCCGCCGGCGATCCGGCCCGCTTCGGCCCGCTCCTCCCGGCCGGCGAGAGCGTCGGAACCATCGGGGGCTCGGTGGCGGCCGCGATGATCATGTCGATCTTCTCGTTCAACGGGTGGCTGTTCATCACCCACGTGGCGGGCGAGGTCAAGGATCCGGCCCGGACGCTGCCTCGGTCGATCATGATTGCCGTCGCCATCGTGCTGGTGACCTACCTGGCGCTCAACGCGGCGGTCATCTACGTGCTGCCGTTCGACCAGCTCCGGGTGTCCACCCGGGTGGCGGCCGAGGCCATGGAGGTGGCGGTCGGTCCGCGGGCGGCGGACCTGACAGCGCTGGTCATCCTGCTCTCCGCGATCGGCACCCTCAACGCCCAGCTGCTCAACTACCCGCGGGTGACGTTCGCGCTGGCCAGCGACGGACTCTTCTTCAAGCGGGTGGCGCGGGTCGACCCGGAGCGGAAGACGCCGGTCGTGGCCATTCTGGTGGTGGGGGCGTGGGCCGCGGTGTTCGCGGCGTCGGGGAGCTACAGCCAGATCCTGAGTTACGTCTCCTTCTGCTACCAGACCTTCATGGCGCTGACCGTGGCCGGCTTGATCGTGCTGCGGTTCCGGGAGCCGGAGCTGCCACGTCCCTATCGGGTTACCGGCTATCCGGTCACACCGCTGATCTACCTCTCCATCCTCGCGTGGTATCTCGTCACGGTGCTGCAGCAGCGGTTCTGGCCCAGCATGGTGGGCGTGGCCATCGTGGTGGCGGGCCTGCCGTTCTACTTCTACTGGCGGCGTCAGGCGCGGGCCTGACGCCGCACTCTCGGACGGCGCTCCGAGGGGCTTTCACGACGGCGTCTTGCCGAGCCATGGCATCGGCATGACGGAGCAGCCGCCCGCCGTTACCGCTTCTGACGAAGGAACACGATCGGCGGCACGGTTGGCTCCACCGGCGCCGAGATCGACCCGACCGACCCATCGGCGTCGGTCGTGAAGGTCAACAGCCACCGGAACCGACTGTGCACCGGATTCCCCGCCGGCGGCGAGAACCGGAACATGTCGTAGTGGAAGTGCTCCAGCGGGAACTCGTAGTTGCCGAACCGGAGCTTGAGTCCCGCGCCGTCCCGGCTCACCACCATGTCGCCATAGGCGGGATGCCGATAGGTGCCGACGTACCCGTCGATCGGATGGGTGGGCTGGGTGCCGGACACTCGCTGGGCGTCCTCCCGGCTCCGTTGCTCCGCGAACATGGCCCGCATCCGGGTGCGGCGGTCGAGGAATCGGCCATGCCAGTCGACCGGTCGGAGGCCCAGCAGCCGGTCGTAGATCATCCAGGGCAGGAAGTCCCGGATGATGGTGCTGTACATGTTGGTCAGCACGATGACGCCGAGCGAGTCGTTGGGCAGGAAGCTCAACTCGAGGGAGTAGCCGTCCCAGTTGCCGGGGTGGTGAACCAGCTTGTGTCCCCGGTAGTGGGTGATCAGGAACCCCATGCCGTAGCTCTCGTCGTCGAGTTCCGGGAACTCGTCGGCCAGGATGGTCATCGGGCGGGTCATGGCCATCTGCGGCGCCTGCATGGCGCGGGCGTCCGCCCGGCGGATGATCTCCTTCCCTTCGTACGTCCCGCCCTGCATGTGCATGATCAGGTAGCGGGAGAGGTCGGCCAGGCTGGCGTGGACGCCCCCGGTCGGCGCGATGGCGTCGGTGCTCCGCCACGGCACGGTCATCAGGGTGTCCGTGTCGTGGAGAGCATACGGCAGCGCGATGTTGGGCGACGCCTGATACGCGCTGATCGACGCGCCCGAGTTGGTCATCCCCAGCGGGTCGAGCACCGCCGTCTGGAGCAACTCCTCCCAGGTGGTGCCGTTCACCTTGCCGGCCAGGTAGCCGGCGGTGGTGAACATCAGGTTCTGGTACTGCCAGGTGGTCCGGAAATCCCGATTGGGCTGGAGATACCGGAGCCGGGCGTAGAGATCCTCCCGCGAGTAGATGCCGATGCCCCACATCAGGTCGTGGCGCGCCAGCCCGGAGCGATGGGTGACCAGGTCGCGGATCGTCATCCGTTCGGTCACCACCGGATCGTACATCCGGAAGTCGGGCAGGTAGTCGCGCACCTGGCGGTCCCACTCGATCCGACCGTCCTTGGCCAGCGCCGCCAGCGTGGTCACCGCGAACGACTTGCTGATCGACGCGATGGCGAACTTCGTGTCGGGGGTGACCGGGAGCTGGCCGGCCACGTCCCGGAAGCCGTACCCGGCCTGGTGAATGACCTTGCCCTTCGACACCACCGCGATGGCCATGCCGGGGATCTTCCACCGGATCCGGATCGAGTCCATCAGCGCGTCGAACCCCTTGTTCCACCCGGGGTGCTGGGCCCCCAACGGACGGGCCGCGAGCAGCAGGGCCAGCGCGATCCAGCGTCGCAGGTTCCGCATGATCAGAGACTCCGTTTCTGGCCAGCCGCGAGGGACTGGAGCAGCGCGCCGTAGCCGCTGAACCGCAGGTCGCTCACGATCAGCCGTCCGGTCTGGACGGCTCCGACCGGGTGCAGCGTGCCACCGAGCACCGCCAGCCAATCGGCGGCGGTGCCGGTGAGGGTCACTTCCGGGTTCAGGATCTCGCCGGGGCCGGTGGTGACGGCGCCGTCGGCCACCCGAATCCACCACGATCCGCCCTGCTCACCGCGGAGATGGAACTGGTAGCTCGACCGGAGCGCGGGGTGGCGCGCGCCCGCCAGGAGCCGGGGCACCGCGGCAAAGAACTCCACCACCGGTCCCGCGGTGGCCTGGGTCGGGAAGGGCCGCTGGTAGGCTCGCGATGCCGGGTCGCGCGCATCGCGCATGCCGAACAGCTGCCGCGCCTCGGCCGCCGTCGCGACCGGGCGGTTGAGTTCGCGGCAGAGGCGGACCACTCGAGCCACCATCTGGGCGTTCGAGGTGGCCTTCTCGCCCCGCCGATAGTAGAAGTTGTCCTCGAACCCGGTCCGGACGTGCCCGCCCAGGATGATGCCGAGGGTGTTCATCGGGAGCTGGTCCTTCCCGGTACCCACCGCCATCCAGTGGCTCTGGGGCGGCAGCTCCTTCAGCACTTCGAGCAGGAGGCCGGGGCGGGCCGGGGTCGTACCCTTGGGGAGCATGACCAGCTGGAAGAAGAACGGCGGTTCGAAGTACCCCTCATCGATCATCCGCTGGATGTTGCCGATGTGGCCGGTGTCGAAGCACTCGAACTCGGGCCGGACCTGGTGCTTCCAGAACTCCAGCGCGATCCGCCGCATGAACGTCGGCGAATTCTCGAACACGAACGCCTCGCCGAAGTTGAAGCTCCCGCTGTTGAAGGTGGCGAGTTCGGGGCCACACTGGACCGGCTCGAAGCGGTCCTCGGCCGTCATCGACTCGAGCCGGCTGGTGGTGAAGTTGAGGTTGAGGTCGGATTCCGCGCGCACCAGGTCGCGGATCTCCTCGTACATCGCCTTGCTGTGGGTCGGGGTCCCGTCGGCGCCCCGGACGTGGATGTGGCAGATCGCCGCGCCCTCGCGCCAGCAGTCCAGCGCGGCGGTGGCAATTTCCTTCGGGGTGCAGGGAAGCCAGGGCAGCTGGTCCTTGCGGGCAAAGCCGCCGACCAACGCCGCGGTGATGGCGCAGGGAGTGTCGGTCTCGAATTTCATGACGCGGTCCGGGTTGACGCCTGGGGGCGCCGGATGACTAGTACTTGATTCGACGATAGAGCAGGCCAAGCACGACCAGATTCACCGCGGCCGCCGCCACGACCACCATCAGGCCGCTGTCGTAGCTGCCGGTGACCTCGACCACCTTGCCGATCAGCGCCGTGCCGCCCGCGCCCCCGGCAATGATCGACATCCCGTTGTAGAGCCCGGTGGCGGCCCCGACCCGATCCGGCGGCAGGATCCGCTGCACGAAGGCAAACTCGGCGGTCTGATAGGCGTTCTGGAAGAAGATCGCGAGCGAGAGCGCCGCCACGGTCACCGGCAGGCTGGTGGCCTGGGCGCCCAGGTAGACCCCGATGCCCGCGATCCCGCAACCAATCGACGCGAACAGGGCCCGGCGGTTGGTTCGGTCGCCGACGACGGCCCAGAACGGGATGGCCAGCGCCCCCAGCCAGAACGGAATCGAGGTGTCGGCGGCCAGGTCGGCAAACGGCACGTTGCGGCCCTTGGCCAGGTAGGTCGGGAGCCAGGTCAACAGGCCGTAGATGATGATGTTGCTCATGATCCCGGCGATCAGCACCAGCCAGTAGCTCCGATCCCGGAAGACCGCGAACAGCGACACCTCGGAGCGACGGCCGGGTTGGGGCGCGTAGGGGCCGTCGTCGCGGAGAATGCCGACCACCGCCGGCAACGCGATCAGGAAGCCCAGTCCGCCGAGCACGAGGAACATCGTCCGCCAGCCGAAGTGGTCGATCAGCGGCACCATGACGAACGGCCCCGCCACCACCGCGGCCTGGACGCCCATGATGTAGATCCCGTTGGCTCGGGACCGTTCGCCCAGCGGAAACCATCGGCTCACGATGGCGCTGGCCATCGGGAAGTGGATTCCCTCGGCCACCCCGAGCAGGAACCGGAGCGCCACCAGGGCCGACACCGTGGCGCCGAGCGGGGCGTTGAGCGCGGTACAGAGGGAGAACGCGGCCACCGAGACCATCAGCGCTCGGCGGGGTCCGAACCGCTCGGCGATCGGGCTCAGGAGCAGGTTGGCCAGGCCGTACCCGATGAAGAAGATCGAGATCAGCCGGCCGCCGTTGGCCCCGATCTCGGCGGTGGTCCAGCCATGCTCCTCGGCCAGCTTGGGCAGGGCCAGCGACATGGCCGAGCGATCGAGCCAGTTGATGGCGGTGACGATCAGGAGCGCGGCGGGCATCCGCCAGCGGAGGGCCGAGGGAGCGGCGGCGTCGGACATGAACCCTGACTCGGAAGGGGGACGGGTGGCGCGATCGGGCGCCCTCACGATACGCCCGAAACGCCGTTCCGTCGAGTCCGACCAGGGAATGAACCGCGGGCATGCCAGGAAGACGGCGGGCGTCCGGGTTGGTACCAACGATTTCCTGCGGCGTATCCCATGACCCGGCCTGAACCAACTCGACTTTCGGAACCCCCATGACCGCGGCATCGAACCCGACCGAGACGCTGTATCGCGAGGCCCTGAAGTACATCCCCGGGGGCACCTCGCGGCTCCACTACCACTACGCGCCGTACCCGATCTACGCCCGCTCGGCCGGCGGCTGTCGCCTGATCGACGTGGAGGGCGTCGAGCGGATCGATTTCCTCAACAACATGACCGCCCTGATCCACGGCCACGCCCACCCCCGGGTCATCGGCGCGATCGCCGGGCAGCTTGGCCGGGGCACGGTCTGGTCGGAACCGGGTGAGGCCGAAGTGGAGCTGGCCCGGATGATGGTCGAACGAGTGGCCAGCCTCGATCAGATCCGGTTTGCCAACTCGGGCACCGAAGCGGTGATGCTGGCCGTCAAGATGGCGCGCGCCTATACCGGCCGGCCGATGATCGCCAAGTTCGAGGGGGCCTACCACGGCTACTACGACTACGTCCAGGTGAGCTTCGGCGGTACGCCCGCCAACTGGGGGCCCGAGGACGAACCGGCCGTGGTGCCCACCAC